>NZ_CAMZMX010000017.1:0-106322 GCF_947311875.1 Pseudomonas sp. PARCl1 | reverse complement strand
CGGCTACGAACCGAGCGGTCGCAGGTTCGAATCCTGCTGAGTCCGCCACTTTTTGAAGTGGTTTTGCTTGCAAGGCTACTCAGTCAACCAGTGGTAATCTGGTCTAAAACTACCATCACGGACTCATAGCTCAGCTGGATAGAGTACTCGGCTACGAACCGAGCGGTCGCAGGTTCGAATCCTGCTGAGTCCGCCATACCCCATCAAAAAGCCCGCTCAACAGAGCGGGCTTTTTGTTTCTGCGTGTCACAGAATTGTCGACCATGGCCATCTAAGCTTTCCTGTAAAGGTTGTGCCGTGGCCGGGGCGCTTCGCAGTTCCAAGGCCGCACTGCCGCGACATATGCGAAATTCAATGTGCTTTCGTACCCACGACAACCGTCGCACTGTTGGCTTCGTGCGTTGTCCCAGCTTTATCGCGCAAACGATTGTTCTAGCCAAAAATTTAAGCGATCTGACAGCTTTAGCAGTGTATGATTGCGCCCGTCAGCCCCGCCGGGGCTTGTGGAAAACCACCATGGACTTACCCAGTAGTTACTCGCTAACACGATTCATACCGAAAGATCTGACCGATTGATTCTCCCGGCGTGCTCCGCTGGTGGGAGTGGAGTTCGCCTATGACCGAAGTAGAAGTAAAAAAAGCACAGGACAGCCTGCAGGACCGCCTGGCCCAGGTGATCGAGTTGCTGCAGCGCCAGCGTGTGGTTGAAGACCTGACCCACCGCCAGGAAGGTGCGCACAACGACCTGGTCGAGAACCTGGTCCACCGCCAGAACCTCGTCGAGTTGCAGCGCAAGCTCGATGACCTTCACCCCGCCGACGTCGCCTACATCCTCGAAGCCTTGCCCCTGGAAGACCGCCTGACGGTCTGGCAGCTGGTGCGCTCGGATCGCGACGGCGACATCCTGCTCGAAGTCTCCGACTCCGTACGTCAGTCGCTGATTGCCGACATGGACGACCACGAGCTGCTGGCGGCGGCCAAGGAAATGGACGCCGACGAACTGGCTGACCTGGCGCCTGAGTTGCCGCGTGACGTTGTCCACGAGCTGATGGAAACGCTGGATGCCCAGCAACGCGAGCGGGTGCGTTCCGCGCTGAGCTACGACGAGGAGCAGGTCGGTGCGCTGATGGACTTCGAGATGGTCACCATCCGCGAAGACGTTAGCCTGGAAGTGGTGCTGCGCTACCTGCGCCGCCTCAAAGAACTGCCCAACCATACCGACAAACTGTTCGTGGTCGATTACGACGGCATCCTCAAAGGGGTGTTGCCGATCAAGCGCCTGTTGGTCAACGACCCGGAGAAGAAAGTCGCGGAGGTCATGGCGACCGACCCCGTGTCTTTCCAGCCCGAGGAAGATGCCTACGATGCCGCGCAGGCCTTTGAGCGTTACGACCTGGTATCGGCGCCGGTGGTCGACAAGAGCGAGCGCCTGATCGGCCGTTTGACCATCGACGAAATGGTCGACCTGATTCGTGAGGAAAGCGAGAGCGAAGTCCTCAACATGGCCGGTCTGCGCGAAGAAGAGGACATCTTCGCCTCGGTCTGGCGTTCGTTCCGCAACCGCTGGGCCTGGCTGGCGATCAACCTGATCACCGCGTTTCTGGCTTCGCGGGTGATCGGCGTGTTCGAGGGTTCGATTGAAAAACTGGTGGCCTTGGCCGCGTTGATGCCGATCGTTGCTGGTATTGGTGGCAACTCCGGTAACCAGACCATCACCATGATCGTCCGTGCCATGGCGCTGGATCAGGTGTCGCCGGGCAATACCAGCCGTTTGATGCGTAAAGAGCTGGCGGTATCGCTGATCAACGGCCTGGTGTGGGGCGGGGTGATCGGTGCGGTGGCTTTCTGGCTGTATGGCAGCTGGTCATTGGGGGTGGTGATGACCGCAGCGATGACCCTCAACCTGTTGCTGGCCGCGCTGATGGGCGTGCTTATCCCGATGACCCTGGCGCGACTGGGCCGGGACCCGGCGATGGGCGCGAGTGTGATGATCACGGCTGTGACCGACAGTGGCGGGTTCTTCATCTTCCTGGGGCTGGCGACGCTATTCTTGCTGTAACCCCTTTCTTGCCTTGCGCGATCCCTGTAGGAGCGGCCTTGTGTCGCGATGGGGCGCGCAGCGGCCCCGGGTTCTGGCGTTACAGCCGACATTGCCGGGGCCGCGCTGCGGCCCTTTCGCGACACAAGGCCGCTCCTACAGGGGGGCGAATTCCCTGTAGTGACCCACAAAAAAGCCAGCTGACGCTGGCTTTTTTGTATCCGCTGGCAACCTTCAGGAAGCGTCGGCTGCCATCTCTGCATCGTGCGCGATCAGCGCAACCAAGGCGTTTTGCTGGCGGTGGGACAGCTGACGGAAACGTTGCAGCAACTCGCGTTCATGCAGGGACAGCTCCGGGCTGTCCAGGCGCATGCTCAGCTCGTCACCCAACGCGCCTTCCTGGATAAGGCTCTGCTCCAGGCGTGCGATGATTTCGGAGTTCATGCTGCGGTGATGGTTGCGCGCTACCTCGGCAATGCGCTCACGCATTCCGTCTGGCAGGCGGACGACGAACTTGTCAGCGGTGCGGCTCGAATAAATAGCCTGTTTCATTGGGCGCATATAAATTGACCGGATTTTGGTTCAGGGGAAGCGGTTCTCAAATTGGCCGCACGGGGGTGAAAATACGACCGTCGTGGCGACAAAATGTTCAACCGTCAGTGAAAATTGGATGCTCATCTTGCCTCAAGGTCGCCGTTTCCTTGGCGTCAATTATGTGACAAATAGTGAGCCGGGTAAAGGCTTTGTGCCAGTACCAATTATCAGAAATGAGTACTGGTTTGAAAAGTTTTACATGCTCCGGCTCGCCTGACCGTCAGCCTTTTGCCGTCAAAAACTGGTAAAAAACAGCAAAAGACCAGGAAAACCCCTAGAATGCGCCGGGTTCCCTCTATAGAGCATAGTGGCTATGCAACATGACGCAAGCGACCGCCGATCAGGGGCAGGGCGGCTGATATTTTTGATGGGCCCGTCAGGGTCTGGGAAGGATTCCATCCTGGAAGCTTCCCGTGAGCAACTGGCTGCCGCCGGCGTGGAAATCGCCCACAGGGTCATTACCCGCTCGGCAGAAGCGCGGGGCGAAGCGGCCCATGGCGTTACCCCGCAGCAATTTGCGGCCCTGCTCGCGCAGGGCGCGTTCGCCATGCATTGGCAGGCCAATGGCCTGGACTATGGCATTGCGGTGCAGGTGGACGCCTGGCTGCAGGCGGGCAGGCCGGTGCTGGTCAATGGCTCGCGCGCCTATTTGGCCGAAGCCCGTGCGCGTTACCCAGACCTGTTGGCGGTGCTGGTCGAAGTCAGCCCCGAAGTGCTGCGCGAGCGCTTGTTGGCCCGCGGGCGGGAAACGGCGGCGCAAGTCGAGCAGCGCCTGGCCCGTAATGCACGTTTACAGCACACCAGCGACCCCACCGTGCATGTGCTGGACAATTCCAACCGCCTGGAAACAGCCGTCGCCGGCCTGTTCACACTGCTGCGCGAAACGGGCGTGCTGCCCGGGGCGACGTAGTGCCAGAAAAGGATTACGCGAAAAAGCCCGGTACAGGCATGACAAACGCTGGCATGCTGGTTAACATGCTCGCCGTCCCGCTGTGCAGCGCTCGCTGCCGGTGTTTGCGTCTCAGTAGCTCAATTGGATAGAGCATCCCCCTCCTAAGGGGAAGGTTGCAGGTTCAATTCCTGCCTGGGACGCCATTTCCCCCCCTGTTTGCCTACCTCTCCAAAGCCCTGAGGCTTCCCGCCGATCAGGCCGTCATGGCCAGTAAAAATATACGCCGTTGGATCTCTTCCGGTCTCCCAGCGCCAGGCTTATGCTTGCCACTGACAGACATGATCTTGCCGCCTGCGGCAAACACATAATGTCGGCAGCCCCTTGATGGGCACGCAGTTGCTGGGCATCAGGGAGAGCGCATGAATCAGGAAACCAGGCCGGCGCCCGCCGGCTTCAGTGAACAGCAGTTGCACACCTTGTTCGAGTTGGTCAGCGATGGCATCTGGGACTGGAACGCCAACACCGGCTACGTTTATCGCAACCCCGGTTGGTACGCCATGCTGGGCTATGCCAACCATTCCAAGGCCAACTCGGTATTCACCTGGGAAAGTGTGATCCATCCCGAAGACTACCCCCGGGTGATGGCGCATTTCGAGGCCTACATCGAGCAGCGCACCGAGCGTTACCTTATCGAGTACCGTTGCCGCTGCCAGGATGGCAGTTACCTGTGGATCGAGGACACTGGCTATATCATCGACCGCAACGCCGATGGCTCGGTGGCACGCATGCTCGGTGCGCACCGCAACATTGACGCTGGCAAGCGCCTGGTTGCGCAGCTGCAACAGAAGAACCAATCACTGGAGAGCCTGGTTGCCGAACGCACCCGCGAACTGTCCTGGGTCAACCAGCAGTTGCAGCGCCAGCTGGATGAAAACCGCGAGCTGGCCGAACGCGATGCCCTGACCCGCGTCGCCAGTCGCTACCGGCTGGAAAAGGAGCTGCAACTGGAGTGTCAGCGCGCTCAGCGCTTTCGCCAGCCGTTGTCGCTGATTGCCATGGACATGGATGATTTCAAGCCGATCAACGACCGCTATGGCCACGCGCAGGGTGACAGGGCATTGGTGCAGGTGGCGGAAAACCTGCGCAGCTGCCTGCGTGATTTTGACCTGTTGGCGCGTTGGGGGGGTGACGAGTTCATCATCGTGCTGCCGCAGACCGCCCTGAGCGAAGCGTTGGACGTGGCAACGCGCCTGCGCCAGGCCGTACAGCAGCTGGAGCCGGTGGGCGACTGCCAGCTGACCATGAGCTACGGCGTGGTACAGCGGCGCGGCGGGGAAGACCAGGTCGAGCTGCTGGCGCGGGCGGACCAGGCGCTGTACCGGGCCAAGGGCAATGGCAAGAACGTCATAGCCGAGTAGCCTGTGCCGGCCCCGTGAGTAAAAAAAAGACCCGCGGCGCCTCACGGCGCAGCGGGCCAAATCGGCCTTGGCCGCTTCAGTGTCAGATATGCAGGGCGTGCCCCAAGGCGCGCAGTGCCGCTTCCTGTACCGCCTCACCCAGTGTCGGGTGGGCATGGATGGTACCGGCCACATCCTCCAGGCGTGCGCCCATCTCCAGCGACTGGGCAAACGCCGTGGACAGCTCGGAAACGGCCACGCCAACCGCCTGCCAACCCACGATCAAATGGTTGTCACGGCGCGCCACCACGCGCACGAAACCGCTTTTCGACTCCAGGCTCATGGCCCGGCCATTGGCGGCAAACGGGAACTGCGCGACGATGCAGTCCAGGCCCTGCTGGCTGGCCTGCTCCGGGGTTTTGCCGACTACCACCACTTCCGGGTCGGTGAAGCACACGGCGGCAATGGCTGCCGGTTCGAAACGGCGGGTTTTGCCGGCGATGATCTCGGCCACCATCTCGCCTTGGGCCATGGCCCGGTGCGCCAGCATCGGCTCGCCAGCCACGTCGCCGATGGCCCAGACATTGTGCATGCTGGTCTGGCAGCGCTCGTCGATGGCGATGCCGGGGCCGTTCATCTTCAGGTCCAGGCATTCCAGGTTGAAGCCGCGGGTGCGTGGTCGGCGGCCGACCGCCACCAGTACCTGGTCAGCCTCCAGGCGCAACTGCCCACCCTGGCCATCATTGGCCAGCAGGCAGCCATCTCGGTAACCCTCGACGGTATGGCCCAGGTGCAGGGCGATGCCCAGCTTTTTCAGCGACTCGGCCACCGGTGCCGTCAGTTCAGTGTCGTAAGTCGGCAGAATGCGCTCGCGCGCTTCCACCACGCTGACCCGCGCGCCCAGTTTGCGATAGGCGATACCCAGCTCCAGGCCGATGTAACCACCGCCCACCACCACCAGGTGTTGGGGCAGGGCTTTGGGTGCCAGCGCTTCGGTGGAGGAAATGACCGCGCCACCCAGCGGCAGCATCGGCAGTTCAACGCTGCTGGAGCCGGTGGCCAGCAGCAGGTGTTCGCACTGGATACGTTGGCCATCGACCTCGACCTGCTTGCCGTCGAGCAGCTTGGCCCAGCCATGCACAACCTTGACTCCGTGTTTTTTCAGCAAGGCGGCGACCCCGGTGGTCAGGCGGTCGACGATGCCGTCCTTCCAGGCCACGCTCTGGCCGATGTCCAGGCGCGCCGAAGCCACGCTGATGCCCAGCGGCGAGGCTTCGGTGTAGCGGGTGGCCTGGTGGTACTGCTCGGCCACGTGGATCAGTGCCTTGGACGGGATGCAGCCGATGTTCAGGCAAGTGCCGCCCAGCGCCTGGCCCTCGACCAGCACCGTGGGTATGCCCAGTTGCCCGGCGCGGATGGCCGCGACATAGCCGCCAGGGCCGCCGCCGATGATCAGCAAGGTGGTTTGTAGGGTTTGTTGCATGATCACTCCACGAACAGGCAGGCAGGTTGTTCGAGCAGGCCACGCACGGCCTGGATGAACAGGGCGGCGTCCATGCCATCGACCACCCGGTGGTCGAATGAGCTGGACAGGTTCATCATCTTGCGCACGACGATCTGGCCGTCGATCACCACCGGCCGCTCGACCATGCGGTTGACGCCGACGATCGCCACCTCCGGCGTGTTCACCACGGGCGTGCTGACGATACCGCCCAGCGCTCCGAGGCTGGTCAGGGTGATGGTCGAACCGGACAGTTCTTCGCGGTTGGCCTTGTTGTTGCGCGCGGCATGGGCCAGGCGTGTGATCTCGCTGGCGTTGGCCCACAGACTGCCTGCTTCGGCGTGGCGCAGCACCGGCACCATCAGCCCGTTGTCCCCTTGCGTGGCGATGCCGACATGCACCGCACCATGGCGGGTGATGACCTGCGCTTCGTCGTCGTAGGTCGCGTTGATCTGCGGGAAATCACGCAGCGCCACCACCAGCGCACGCACCAGGAACGGCAGCAGGGTGAGTTTGCCGCGGCTGTCGCCGTGCTTGCTGTTGAGTTGCTGGCGCAGGGCTTCGAGGGCCGTGACGTCGATTTCTTCCACGTAGCTGAAGTGCGCGACCCGGCGCTTGGCGTCCTGCATGCGCTGGGCAATCTTGCG
Source organism: Pseudomonas sp. PARCl1 (assembly GCF_947311875.1). Taxonomy (NCBI): domain Bacteria; kingdom Pseudomonadati; phylum Pseudomonadota; class Gammaproteobacteria; order Pseudomonadales; family Pseudomonadaceae; genus Pseudomonas; species Pseudomonas sp. PARCl1. The sequence continues at coordinate 99,253 of NZ_CAMZMX010000017.1, read as the reverse complement.
GCGCAGGCCGATCACCGGCACCTGCTGGCTGTCGGTGCGCTTGGCATAGCCATTCGGCGCCTGCCCAGTGCTGCTTTGCGGCTTGCTCATGAAGGCGTCGAGGTCTTCGTGCAGAATGCGCCCGGCCGGGCCGCTGCCATGCACGTAGCGCAGTTCGATACCCGCATCCAGGGCGCGCTTGCGCACGGCGGGCGAAGCCAGCGGCTTGTCGCCCGGCTGACGCGGCACGATGGGCGCGGTTTCATGGTTGGCCGGTGCCTGGCAGGCGACCGGTTTAACGGGTTCCTGCGGCGCTGCCGGCGCAGCTGCAGTTTCCACCTGTTTGGCCTGCGGCACATCCACATGGTTACCGCTGCCTTCCACCTCGATGCGGATCAGCTCGCTGCCGACCGCCATCACTTCCCCGGGTTGGCCGCCCAAGGCCAATACTTTGCCACTGACCGGCGAAGGGATTTCCACAGTTGCCTTGTCGGTCATGACATCGGCCACCACCTGGTCTTCGGCGATGGTGTCGCCGACCTTGACGAACCATTCCACCAACTCGACCTGCGCAATGCCTTCGCCAATGTCCGGCATCTTGATGACGTGCGTGCCCATTCAGACCTCCATGACCTTTTTCAATGCCGCGCCTACCCGCGAAGGCCCAGGGAAGTAAGCCCATTCCTGTGCGTGAGGGTAGGGGGTGTCCCAGCCGGTGACACGCTCGATTGGCGCCTCCAGGTGGTGGAAGCAGTGCTCCTGCACCAGCGACACCAGTTCGGCACCAAAGCCACAGGTGCGGGTGGCCTCGTGCACTACCACGCAGCGGCCGGTTTTTTTCACCGATGTGACAATGGCCTCGAGGTCCAGCGGCCAGAGGCTGCGCAGGTCGATCACTTCGGCATCGACGCCGCTCTCTTCGGCTGCCACCTGGGCGACGTACACGGTGGTGCCGTACGTCAACACGGTCACGTCATTGCCTGGCCGGGCAATGGCGGCCTTGTCCAGCGGTACGCTGTAGTAGCCGTCGGGCACGGCACTGTGCGGGTGTTTCGACCAGGGTGTCACGGGGCGGTCGTGGTGGCCGTCGAACGGGCCGTTGTACAGGCGCTTGGGCTCCAGGAAAATCACCGGGTCGTCGCATTCGATCGAGGCGATCAGCAGGCCCTTGGCGTCGTATGGGTTCGATGGCATGACCGTACGCAGGCCGCACACCTGGGTGAACATGGCTTCCGGGCTCTGGCTGTGGGTCTGGCCACCGTAAATGCCGCCGCCGCAGGGCATGCGCAGGGTCAGCGGGGCGATGAATTCACCGGCCGAGCGGTAACGCAGGCGGGCCATTTCGGAAACGATCTGGTCAGAGGCAGGGTAGAAGTAGTCGGCAAACTGGATTTCCACCACCGGGCGCAAACCGTAGGCGCCCATGCCTACCGCGGTGCCGACGATACCGCTCTCGGAGATCGGCGCGTCGAATACGCGCGACTTGCCGTACTTGGCCTGCAGGCCTTCGGTGCAGCGGAACACGCCGCCAAAGTAGCCGACGTCCTGGCCGTACACCACTACATTGTCGTCGCGTTCAAGCATGACATCCATGGCCGAGCGCAGGGCCTGGATCATGGTCATGGTGGTGGTGGCCATGGCGGTTTCCGGGTTGATGCTGTTGTTGTGGTCGTTCATGTCAAACCCCCAGTTCCTGGCGTTGGCGGCGCAGGTGGTCGGGCATTTCCTTGTACACGTCCTCGAACATCGAGGCAGCGCTCGGGATGTGACCGTTGGCCAGGGTGCCGTATTGCTCGGCCTCTTTCTGCGCGGCGATCACCGCCGCTTCAAATTCGGCGGTGGTGGCCTGGTGTTCTTCTTCGGACCAGTGGCCGATCTTGATCAGGTGCTGCTTAAGCCGGGCGATCGGGTCACCCAGCGGGAAGTGGCTCCAGTCATCGGCGGGGCGGTACTTGGACGGGTCGTCAGAGGTCGAGTGCGGGCCGGCGCGGTAGGTGACCCACTCGATCAGGCTGGGGCCCATGCCACGGCGCGCGCGTTCGGCGGCCCAGCGCGAGGCGGCGTACACCGCGACGAAGTCGTTGCCGTCGACCCTCAGCGAGGCGATGCCGCAGCCCACGCCACGGCCGGCGAAGGTGGTCGATTCGCCACCGGCAATGGCCTGGAAGGTCGAGATGGCCCACTGGTTGTTGACCACGTTGAGAATGACCGGCGCCCGGTACACGTGAGCGAAGGTCAGGGCGGTGTGGAAGTCCGACTCGGCGGTGGCGCCGTCGCCGATCCACGCCGAGGCGATCTTGGTATCGCCCTTGATCGCCGAGGCCATCGCCCAGCCGACGGCTTGCACGAACTGGGTGGCCAGGTTGCCGCTGATGGTGAAGAAGCCGGCCTCGCGTACCGAGTACATGATCGGCAGCTGGCGGCCCTTGAGCGGATCGCGCTCGTTGGACAGCAACTGGCAGATCATGTCCACCAGTGACACGTCGCGGGCCATCAGGATGCTTTGCTGGCGGTAGGTGGGGAAGCACATGTCGGTGCGGTTCAATGCCAGTGCCTGGCCGCTGCCGATGGCTTCCTCGCCCAGGCTCTGCATGTAGAAAGACATCTTCTTCTGGCGCTGGGCAACTACCATGCGGCTGTCGAACACCCGGGTCTTGAGCATGGCGCGCATGCCCTGGCGCAGGACCTGCGGGTCGATGTCTGCAGCCCACGGGCCCTGAGCGTTACCTTGCTCGTCAAGGACGCGGACCAGGCTGTAGGAAAGGTCGGCGGTGTCGGCAGCATCGACATCCACAGGAGGCTTGCGGGCTTGACCTGCGTCGTTCAGGCGCAGGTAGGAAAAATCGGTCTGGCAGCCTGGCCGGCCGGTGGGCTCGGGCACATGCAAACGCAGGGGGGCGTACTCGTTCATGCTTTTTACGCTCGCTCGGGTATTTGTTTTTGTGAGCTTTGAAGCGGCCGCCGCTGAGTGCCGGCTTGTGACTGGCAGGTCAGCGTCACCTACATCTTAGTGGCCCGGCAGGAGAATTTTTCTCTCAAGTTGATTGCCTTTGCTGTGCGCGGCAGATAATCATTCCGTATAACCAAAAAAAACCGGTGATTTTGTCTCATGCGCAAACTCGATCGTACCGATATCGGCATTCTCAACAGCCTGCAGGAGAACGCCCGCATCACCAACGCCGAGCTGGCACGCTCGGTGAACCTGTCGCCCACGCCCTGTTTCAACCGGGTGCGGGCCATGGAAGAGCTTGGCGTGATTCGGCAGCAGGTGACGTTGTTGTCGCCCGAAGTGCTGGGGCTGGATGTGAACGTGTTCATTCATGTCAGCCTGGAGAAACAGGTGGAGCAGTCGCTGCATCGCTTCGAGGAAGAAATCGCCGAGCGGCCCGAGGTGATGGAGTGCTACCTGATGACCGGTGACCCGGACTACCTGCTGCGGGTACTGCTGCCAAGCATCCAGGCGCTGGAGCGGTTTCTCGATTACCTGACCCGGTTGCCGGGGGTGGCCAATATTCGCTCGAGTTTTGCCCTGAAGCAGGTGCGCTATAAAACCGCCCTGCCGCTGCCAGCCAATGGCATGACCTTGCGCGAGTGAGCCATGCAGCGCCGTTGGCGTGGGAACTGTTGAACTGCGAATTCATCGAAGGCTAGGTCGCCAGCAGCCGTGCCAAACAGCGCGTGCTGGCAGTACCAGCCTGATCGCGACACCACCTGCACCGGACACGCCGCCATGGCGGCAAATCGCTCAAGGGGGCCTGCGCCGAGCGGGTTTTGCCCTTATGCTGCTAGCAGCCCGCCACCTGACCAGGGAGCTCCTCGGTACCTATGCGAAATGTATGGAAGCCGTTTCAGTCGTTGTATTTCGCCGCGCTGATGATGTTGATCGGCTCGGGTCTGCTCAGTACCTACCTCGCCTTGCGCCTGGCTGCCGACCACGTCGACAGCCTGTGGGTCGGTGCCTTGATGGCGGCCAACTACTTTGGCCTGGCAGTGGGCGGCAAGGTCGGCCACCGGCTGATCGGTCGGGTCGGGCACATACGTGCCTATGCCACCTGCGCCGGCATCGTTGGCGCGGCGGTGCTCGGCCATGGCCTGACCGACTGGCTGCCGGCGTGGGTCGGCCTGCGCATGATTGTTGGCCTGGGCATGATGTGCCAGTACATGGTCATCGAGAGTTGGCTCAACGAGCAGGCGGATGTGAAGCACCGCGGCGCGGTGTTCAGCGGGTACATGATTGCCTCGTACCTGGGCCTGGTGCTCGGCCAGCTGATTTTGGTGGTGCACCCGGCGCTTGGCCCGGAATTACTGATGCTGGTGGCTATGTGCTTCGCCCTGTGCCTGGTGCCGGTGGCCATGACCCGGCGTATTCACCCGGCACCCTTGCGCCCGGCCCCGATGGAGCCGAAGTTCTTCATCAAGCGCGTGCCGCAGTCGCTCAGCACCGTGCTCGGCTCGGGGCTGATCGTGGGTTCGTTCTACGGCCTGGCGCCGTTGTATGCCTCCAGCCAGGGCATGAGTACGGAGCAGATCGGTTTGTTCATGGGTAGCTGCATCTTTGCCGGCCTGCTGGTGCAGTGGCCGCTGGGCTGGTTGTCCGACCGTTACGACCGGGCGGTACTGATCCGCAGCGTGGCGGTGGGCCTGGCACTGGCGGCAGCGCCGTTGGCGGTACTGCCCAGCGTGCCGCTGGAGTTGCTGTTCGGCATCGGCTTCGTGATTTCGCTGTTGCAGTTCTGCCTGTATCCGCTGGCGGTGGCGTTTTCCAACGACCACGTGGAAAGTGAGCGGCGGGTGTCGTTGACCGCGATGCTGCTGGTGACTTACGGCGTTGGCGCCTGTATCGGGCCATTGGCGGCTGGCGTGCTGATGAAGGTGCTGGGCGCGCAGATGCTGTATGCCTTCTTCGTGTTCTTTGCGCTGGTGCTGGTGTGGCGCATCCGGCCGAAGGCGGTTACCGGCTTGCACCAGGTGCAGGACGCACCGCTTGGTCACGTGGCGATGCCGGCGGCCGGTTCGCCATTGTCGGCGGCCCTGGACCCGCGCGTGGATGAGCAGACCGTGCAGGATGTAATGCAGGCACCGGTGGCGGCAGAGGATACCGAGGCGGAAGAGAAGGGGGCCGAGCAACAGGCGCCCGAGGCTGAAGACGCGAGCAAGTCAGTGTAAGCCTGTGCTGGCCTCTTCGCGGGCTTGCCGCTCTCACGGGGTCACTGCCAGCCTTGAGGGCAGTGCAATACCTGTGGGAGCGGGCGAGCCCGCGAAGGGGCCAGCACTGGAGAAACACAAACGAAAACGCCACCTCGAAAGGTGGCGTTTCTGCTTCAACCAGCCGACGGTCAGTAGTCGTCTTTGTCGAACCGCCGCGCCTCACGCTGCAGCTGGTACACGAAACTCTCGACCTTGCGCTGTGCAGGGCCGCTGAGGTTGTGGAAGCGTACGCCGGCAAAGGTGGTGTTGATGCGCTCTTCGTAATGCAGGTGGCGCAGCTCGACCATGGTGTCGACCAGGCCCAGCGGGTTACCCGCCTTGAAGCGCTCATACACCTGGCCCAGTTGCAGGCGGCTTTCGACATTGCCCTCGAAGCGCAGTTTGCAGCCGGTGGCGGAGATGTCCAGCAGCTTGCCGCGCAGGGCACCGTTGCCTTTGAGGTGGGTACCGTCAAGGATCACGTCGACCAGTTGCGACAGCTTCAGCGCGGCGCGGAAGGCATTGCGGCGCTGGTGGTAGGTCATCTCGACTGGCAAGGGGCCGCTGTAGCAGCGGTGGCCGTTGACTTCGCTGATCTTCAGGGCGTGGTTGCATTCCCAGGCAATACGCACGCCGTCGTGGAAGCCTTCGACACGGAAGTGTTCACCGCTCTCGATGAACTTCTCGGCGTCACGGGGGATCATTTCATCCAGCGCCAGGGTGTTGCTTTCACGGTCCACGTGCGTCACGTAGCTCTGGAAGCGGTGGCTGCGGTCATGGAAGGTGATGATCAGCGGGTCGTGGCTTTCTTGCAGTTGCCGCAAGTTGGCCGCAATCTCCAAAGGGGTGCTCAGCACCTTTGGCGGTTGCGGGGCATCTGATTCATTGAACACGGCTTATCGTTCTCCAGGCAAAAGCGACTCACGCAAGTAACGGCATTTTGCCAGTATGTTCCGTGCCTTGATAGAAAAATCAGACTTGGCTGAGGGCGCGTGGCTTGCTCAGCAGCGATGTGCCGCCACGGCTATTGTACAGCGACGGTGAATCGCCGCCTTGAAGGATGCGGATCTGGTTATTGGTGACGTGTTGCTGCACCTGGATGATACGGCCATTAGTCTCATTGACTTGCTGGCAGGCTTGCATCAGCTGGCTAATTACGTCGAGTTGCTGCAGTAGCAATGCGCCATTTGGCGATTGAGCGGCAACGGCCTCGACCCCTGCGCGATCGGCGCTAAGGCCTAGGCTGGTGAGCAGGTTGCCGCGACGGATCCCTTGCTGCTCGAGCAGCACGATCAAAGACTGCTTGCGCGCCAAGATGCTCTCCAGTGGCGACATGTCGCGACCATGCAAAGCAACGGCTTCTTTCTGCAGGAGCTCAAGCAGTTCCTGCAGCGGGGCAATGTCATCTTCGATCAGTTGCAGCAATGTGGTGTCGTGCATGGCTAACTCTTGGCTTTTCTAGCGTCCGTGAAGTCAGCGCGCCGCTCGGTCAGCGCTGGGCTTCGAAATCAAGCAGTTTGCTGGCGACCCGGCCGGCATCGACCTGGTAGCTGCCGTCGGCGATAGCCTGTTTCAACTGAGCCACACGGGCGCTGTTGACCACCGGTTCGTCGCGCAGCTTGTCGCTGATCTTCTGCAACTGCTGGGCCTCTTGGCTGAGGTGTACCGCTTCTCCGCTGGCGCCGGTGTCTTTCACCGCTTCCTGGCTGGCTGCCGGTTTTTCGGCGCTGCCGGTGGCGCTGTTACCGCGCACGCCGCCCGTGACGGACGGAGAGTTATTCAAACGACTGAAGTCGATGACCATGATCAGAAACCTCTGGGTATTTGGACGCTTGCCTTGTTTTCGGCCAACCCGATAGAAACTTTAGGCACAAATGCGTTGCCGCCTGTCAGCAAGCTCGCCACCCGTTTTCTGACACAGTTTAGGAAATGCGGTTCCGCACCGCCAGCGCCTTCTGGCGATTGGTCTACATGCTGACCTCGACCTGGCCAGGGCCGGTGACCCTGGCCTTGACCACCCGTTTCGAATTGAGGTTGCGTACCCTTATCTGCTCGCTGAGGCCGCCCTTGCTCAGGGCTTCGCCTGGCATGCGCACGCTCAGGCTACCGCTGCGCGCCACGATGACCACCTGATCACCCTTGCGCACCACCTCGGCCTGCTCCAGGTGCTGCGGGGTGAGCACCTGGTCGATCACCGTGGGGCGCAGCATCTTCATGCCCACGGCTTGGTCCAGTTCGCTGAGGAAGCCCTGGCCCAGGGTGCCGACATCCCGTTCGCGCAGGGCCACGTCGCCTTCACCAACGACGTTATCACGCTTGAGCGGGCGGGTTACCACCACCACGTCGCGGAACAGCCGCACCGTGGCGGGAACGAATACCGTCCACGGCGCGGCGCCATTGCAGCGCACCCGCACGGTCACCCGGCCCAGTGGCTGCGCGGGGCTTTCCAGCGAGGCGTCCAGTTGCTGGCTGCACAACGGCATGCGCAGGCGCGGGTCCAGCGAGCTGACCTCGATTTCATAGCGGCCGGCGGTCTGGGTACTGGCCAGATAATCTTCGACGGTAAATTCAAGAAACCCTTGGGTGACACCGATAAGCTGTTCAGGCAAGGTGAACGCGTCCGCTAGCGTGCGAACGCCGGGCATCAGCAGGCACAGCGTGGCCAGCGAGCCAGTCAGCAGGCGCGTCAATCGTCGGAAAAATGTCGTTTTCGTGTACATGACGCTCAAAAAAGCAAAGCCCGTGCCGACTCACTGTTCGAGTTGCAACGTAAGGCTGAAATGTTAAGGAGTCTGGCATGGCGGGTGTGATGGATTCGGTCAACCAGCGCACGCAGCTGGTGGGGCAGAATCGCCTGGAGTTGCTGCTGTTCCGCCTCAATGGCGAACAGCTTTACGGCATCAACGTATTCAAGGTCAGGGAAGTGCTGCAATGCCCTGCGCTGACCCTGCTGCCCAAGGCGCACCCGGTGGTGCGCGGGGTGGCCAACATTCGTGGGGCGACCATCCCGATCCTCGACTTGTCGATGGCGACCGGGCTGCGACCGCTGCAGGAAGACACGCGCAAGAGTTTCGTGATCATCACCGAGTACAACACCAAAACCCAGGGCTTTCTGGTGCATTCGGTCGAACGCATCGTCAACATGAACTGGGAAGAGATCCACCCACCACCCAAGGGTACCGGCCGGGACCACTACCTGACCGCCGTCACCCGGGTGGATAACCGCATGGTCGAGATCATCGACGTGGAGAAAGTGCTGGCCGAGGTGGCACCTTCTTCCGAATCGGTATCGGCCGGGGTGGTCGATGCCGAGGTGCAGGACAAGGCCGTGCTGCTGCGGGTGCTGACCGTCGACGATTCGTCGGTGGCACGCAAGCAGGTCAGCCGCTGCCTGCAGACCGTCGGGGTGGAAGTGGTGGCGCTCAATGACGGCCGCCAGGCCTTGAACTACCTGCGCCAGCTGGTAGAGGAGGGCAAGAAGCCGGAAGAGGAGTTCCTGATGATGATCTCCGACATTGAAATGCCGGAAATGGACGGCTATACGCTTACCGCGGAAATTCGCAGTGACCCGCGCATGCAAAAACTGCACATCTGCCTGCATACTTCGCTTTCCGGGGTGTTCAACCAGGCGATGGTCAAGAAGGTCGGCGCTGATGACTTCCTGGCCAAGTTCAAGCCGGACGACCTGGCCCAGCGGGTGGTCGACCGGATCAAGGCGGCGCATTGAAGCAGCCGGGGCAAGCCCTGGCACCAGTGATTGAAAAGAGGCGGCAGTAGTGTCTACGGGTAATTTGGATTTCGAACAGTTCCGGGTCTTCCTGGAGAAAGCCTGTGGCATCCTGCTGGGGGAAAATAAGCAGTACCTGGTTTCCAGCCGTCTCAACAAGCTGATGGAGCAACAGGGCATCAAGAGCCTGGGTGAGCTGGTGCAGCGCATCCAGACCCAGCCGCGCGGCGGCCTGCGCGAGCAGGTGGTCGATGCCATGACCACCAACGAGACCTTGTGGTTTCGCGACACCTATCCGTTCGAAGTGCTGAAGAACAAGGTCATTCCCGAGTTCATTCGCAACAACCCTGGGCAGCGGCTGCGCATGTGGTCCGCTGCCTGCTCGTCGGGCCAGGAGCCGTATTCCATCTCGATGGCCATTGACGAGTTCGAGCGCAGCAACCTCGGCCAGCTGAAGATGGGTGCGCAAATCGTGGCTACCGACCTCTCCGGTACCATGCTGACCAACTGCAAGACCGGTGAGTACGACAGCCTGGCGATTGCCCGCGGTTTGTCCCAGGAGCGCCTGCAGCGTTATTTCGACCCCAAGGGGCCTGGGCGCTGGGCGGTCAAGCCGGCGATCCGCAGCCGCGTCGAGTTTCGTGCCTTCAACCTGCTCGACAGCTATGCCAGCCTGGGCAAGTTCGACATCGTGTTCTGCCGCAACGTGTTGATCTACTTCTCGGCGCAGGTGAAGCGCGACATCCTGCTGCGTATTCACAGCACGCTGAAGCCGGGTGGCTACTTGTTCCTCGGCGCCTCGGAGGCGTTGAACGGGTTGCCGGACCATTACCAGATGGTGCAATGCAGCCCGGGGATCATCTACCAGGCCAAGTAAGCAGAAGGCCGGCGGCGAAAGTTGCCGGCCTTTTTGTTTGCCTGTACCGCCTTCAGGCTTGCATGGCCCCTGTGGGAGCGGGCATGCCCGCGAAGAGGCCGGCTCAGGAAAACCCTGACGTCAAATTTTTGTTTTGCCGCTTTTGCCAACCGGCAATTGCCGCTTTCACTGCCAAAGGCGGAAGGCCTTTGCCGCTTTTCTGGCATCACCCTGACAGCATGCCGCGCGCATACCCCATATTTCGGGGGGCAGGGGGGTTGGCACAGCCCTTGCTATAACTTGCTCAACAAAACTCCGGTCAACCTCTGAAGGTTTCCCCGATATGAGCATCAGTTTCGACAAGGCGCTTGGCATTCACGAAAAGGCCCTGGGCTTCCGCGCCCAGCGCGCCGAAGTGTTGGCCAACAACATTGCCAACGCCGACACGCCCAACTACAAGGCGCGTGACATGGACTTCTCTTCGGTGCTCGCCGCCGAAACCAGCAAGCAGCAAAGTGGCCGCTTTGCCATGGAGCGGACCAACAGCCGGCACATCGAAGCCGAAGGCCTGGCCGTCGCTGCTGACGACACGCTCAAATACCGCACGCCGCTGCAGCCTTCGATCGACCAGAACACCGTCGACGCGCAGATCGAGCAGTCGAACTACACCGAAAACGCCATTGGCTTCCAGGCCAGCTTCACCTTGCTCAACAGTAAATTCAAAGGGCTGGTTTCCGCCCTGCGGGGAGAATGACCATGTCCCTTTCCAGTGTCTTCAATATTGCCGGTAGCGGCATGAGCGCGCAGAACACGCGCCTGAACACCGTCGCTTCCAACATCGCCAACGCCGAGACAGTCTCGTCGAGCATCGACCAGACCTACCGCGCTCGCCATCCGGTGTTCGCCACGACCTTCCAGGATGCACAGGCTGGCGGCAGCCAGTCGCTGTTCGAGGACCAGGGTGAAGCCGGGCAGGGCGTGCAGGTAAAGGGCATCGTCGAAGACCAGAGCAACCTTGAAGCCCGCTACGAGCCGAACCACCCGGCGGCGAACAAGGACGGCTATGTCTACTACCCGAACGTCAACGTGGTCGAGGAGATGGCTGACATGATCTCGGCCAGCCGCGCGTTCCAGACCAACGCCGAGCTGATGAACACGGCCAAGAGCATGATGCAGAAAGTGCTGACTCTCGGGCAGTGATAAGGAATCCAGACCATGGCAATCGAGACTACCGGCGTCAACCTCAATGATGTGCTCACGGCGTCCGGTGTGGGTAGCAGTACGAAGAAAACCACGGATACCGCTTCCAAGACCGGCACTGATTCGTTGGGTAAAGATGCTTTCCTGCAGCTGCTTGTAACGCAGATGCAGCATCAGAACCCGCTGGACCCGCAGGACAACGGTGAATTCGTTGCTCAGTTGGCGCAGTTCAGCAGCTTGGAAGGTATTACCTCCCTGAACGAGTCGGTTAGCAGTATCACCAACGCCATGGCGTCGTCGCAGGCGCTGCAGGCTTCATCGTTGGTAGGCCGATCGGTGGTGGTGCAGAACGATAAAGCTGTGGTTGATACCACTGAAAGCTTCAATGCCCAGTTCGTTGTGCCTCAGGCTATCAGCGAAGCGAAGATCACCATCAAGGACAAGGACGGCAACACCGTCAAGACCATCGAGTTGGGTGAGCAGAAGGCGGGTTACGCTGACTTCATCTGGGATGGCACCAACAGCAGCGGGGAGAAAGTCGACCCGGGCACCTACACGTTCACTGCCACCACCACAGTAGATGGACAGTCGGTGCAGATGAACACCCTCTTGCCGGCCAAGGTGACCAGCGTCAGCTTCAGCGCAACGGGTGAAATGGTGCTCAACCTCGCCGGTGTCGGCAAGGTGTCTCTTTCCGACGTACAAACCATTGGTATCTAAGGCCCGTTAGCGCGGCACAAGGAGCGAATTCATGTCTTTCAATATCGGCCTTAGCGGTCTGTCTGCGGCGAACAAGCAGTTGGACGTCACTGGTAACAACATCGCCAACGTCAATACAACTGGCTTCAAGTCTTCGCGTGCCGAGTTCGCGGATGTCTACGCGGGTGCCAACCGCTTGGGTGTCGGCAAGAACCAAGTGGGCAACGGGGTGCGCCTGGCTGCCATTTCCCAACAGTTCACCCAGGGCGATGTAAACACCACAGGCAACGTGCTGGACATGGGAATTCAAGGGCAGGGCTTCTTCGTGTTGTCCGATAATGGCTCGCGTGTTTACACCCGTGCAGGTGCTTTCCAGGCCAGCAAGGACAACTTCGTGGTGACTTCCGACGGCTTGCGCCTGCAGGGCTATACCGCTGATGCGGCTGGCAACATTCAGAAGGGTGTACTGAAGGACTTGCAGATTGATACCTCGGCGCTGCAGCCAAAGGCGACCTCCCTGATCGATCAGGGTATCAACCTGAATTCTTCGGCCGCCGATATCCCTCTCGAGGTCGATGACGGCAATGGCGCGATGGTGCCTAACCTGCCGTTCGATCCTGCCAACGCGTCGACGTATACCAAGTCGTTCCCGACCAAGGTGTATGACAGCCAGGGCAACGAGCACACGCTGGAGCAGTTCTACCGCAAGACCGGCACCAACGAGTGGACCATGTATACGCTGGTCGATGGGCGCAACCCGTTCGATCCTTCTTCGACTATGCCACTGACGGGCACCATCAGCTTCAACAGCGATGGCTCGGTCAAGAGCATGACAGCTGATAATACTGGCCACCCGGCGGGTTCGTCTTTCACCGTGACCAACAACACATTCAGCATGACCGGTTGGGTGCCTGCGGTGGAAGATGCGCAGGGTAACTGGGCTTCCAACGGTGCCGTGGGTGACGTCGGTGGTATGCGCCTGGCGATGGACAGTACTACGTCTTACAACACCGAAACCGCGCGAATGTCGCAGTCTCAGGACGGTTACGCCACCGGTATTCTGTCGAGCCTGAGCATCGACGCAACAGGGGTATTGTTCGCCAGCTTCAGCAACGGCAAATCCAATGCCATTGGCCAGGTGGCGCTGGCGAGCTTTGCAAATGAGCAAGGCTTGCAGCAAATTGGCGGTACCCGCTGGACCGAAACCTTCACCTCGGGCATTCCCGGCATAGATGCGCCGAAGACTGGAACCTTGGGGGCTATCGAGTCCAACGCACTGGAAGGCTCGAACGTCAACCTGACCCAAGAGCTTGTTGAGCTGATAAAGGCGCAAAGCAACTATCAGGCGAACGCCAAAACCATTTCTACCGAAAGCACCATCTTGCAGACCGTCATCCAAATGGCCTGATGGCTGCTGTTTGATCGTGTGCACGCGAGCCCCTTTCTTTTTGAAGGGGCTCGTCGTTTTTGCAGGAGGGTTCATGGGCAAATTGCTGGTGGCGTTGTTGATCGCGTTCAGCCTCTACCAAGTGCAAGCTGGTACGGCTAACTGGTGGCGTTGGGAAAGCCAGATCGACGGCCGTCTGGTATGTGCACAATGGCCGCCAGGAGACGGCTGGAGGAAATTTGCCGGTCCCTACAGCAATGGTCGTTGCCGGGAACCTTGATGAGTGAGTGTCAGCGCCGTTCGTGGGCTGGCGCTCTTGGATAAAGCGCTGGCCATGGCGGCTCTGCTTGCTTTAGTGGGGCGGGCCTGGCGCCAGGTGGCTGGTACAAGCTTGCCGCAATCGGCAAGCCGGCGCCGGATAACCGGCGGGCATGGTGCGAATGCGATCCCGAAACCCCCGTATTCCCGGGGGGTTCTCCCAAAAACATGAAGTTGGTTCGGAACTTGCTTCTTTGCCAGTAAAGCAGCGGCGTACGGCAAACGAGCGCCAGTGCAGCGGAGGATGACTGTGGACAAGATGCTTTACGTGGCCATGACCGGCGCCAGCCAGAACGCGCTGGCGCAGAAGGCCCACGCCAACAACCTGGCGAACATTTCCACCAACGGTTTTCAGCGTGACCTGGAGCAGGCGCGTTCGATGCCGGTGTTTGGCGACAGCTTTCCGGCGCGCGCCTTTGCCATGACCGAGCGTCCGGCCACCGACTTCAGCGAAGGGCCGATGGTCGAAACTGGTCGAGATCTGGACGTGACAGTAACCGGCAAAGGTTTTATCGCTGTACAAGCCCCGGACGGTAGCGAGGCCTATGTTCGTACAGGCAGCCTGAATATCGATGCTTTGGGGGTGCTGCGTGCCGGCAACGGCATGCCCGTGATCGGCAACGGCGGCCCGATTGCCATCCCGCCAGAACAGAAGGTGGAGGTGGGCGCCGATGGCACCATCAGCATTCGTTCCATGGGTGAAGACCCGCGAGTGATGGCCGAGGTCGACCGTATAAAGCTGGTCAACCCGGACACCAAGGGTCTTACCAAAGGCCTCGATGGCATGATTCATACCACCTCTGGCCAGCCAGCCGACGCCGACGTCAACGTGCGGGTGGTATCTGGTTTTCTCGAGGGCAGCAACGTCAACGCCGTCGAAGAGATGACCTCGGTCCTGGCGCTGTCGCGTCAATTTGAACTGCACGTCAAGATGATGAATGCGGCCAAGGAAGGCGACGAAGCCATGGCGCGTGTTTTGCAAATCGGCTAATCACTTTTGAACGGGTGCCGTAAAACAGGCGCACGAGGAGAACACTAATGCTTCCGGCTCTTTGGGTCGCTAAAACCGGCCTGTCCGCCCAGGACACTAACCTCACGGTCATCTCCAACAACCTGGCCAACGTCTCGACCACCGGTTTCAAGCGTGATCGTGCCGAATTCCAGGACCTGCTTTACCAGATCAAGCGCCAGCCTGGCGCACAGTCCACCCAGGACAGCGAACTGCCCTCAGGCTTGCAGGTCGGTACCGGCGTGCGCATTGTCGGTACGCAGAAAAACTTCCAGACGGGTAGCCTGCAAACGACCGAGAACCCGTTGGACATGGCGGTCAACGGCCGTGGTTTCTTCCAGGTGCTGCAGCCTGACGGCACCGTTTCGTACACACGTGACGGGACCTTCCACCTGAACTCTGACGGCCAGATCGTCACTGCCAACGGTTTTGCCCTGGAACCCGCCATCGTTGTGCCTAACGACGCGCAGACCTTTACCGTCGGCCAGGACGGCACCGTGTCTATCACGACCGCCGGCAACCCTGCAGCGCAGGTGATCGGCAACATCCAGACCGCCGATTTCATCAACCCGGCCGGCCTGCAGGCAATCGGCGACAACCTGTTCCTGGAAACCGCGGCCAGTGGCGCGCCGCAAGTCGGCACCCCGGGCCTGAACGGTTTCGGCACCACCCTGCAGCAGACCCTGGAAAACTCCAACGTCAGCACCGTAGAAGAGCTGGTGAACATGATCACCACTCAGCGCGCCTACGAGATGAACTCCAAGGTCATCTCCACCGCCGACCAGATGCTGTCGTTCGTTACTCAACAGCTCTGAGGCCGGCAGCTCTGAGCCTGGTAGTTTTTTGCACTCGTGAGGTAAGCGTCATGAATCGTCTGTTGTCCGTTTTCGCCCTGGGGGGGGCGGTGTTGCTGGCAGGTTGCGTCGCGCCGACGCCCAAGCCCAACGACCCGTACTACGCGCCGGTTCTGCCGCGCACCCCATTGCCGGCAGCGGCCAACAACGGTTCGATTTACCAGGCCGGTTTCGAGCAGAACCTGTACAGCGACCGTAAAGCGTTCCGGGTGGGTGACATCATTACCATTACCCTCAACGAGCGTACATCGGCTAGCAAGAACGCCGGCTCGCAGATCGCCAAGACCAGCAAGACCGATATTGGCCTGACCTCGCTGTTCGGTGGCACACCGAACACCAACAACCCGTTTGGCGGCGGCGACCTGTCGCTGGAGGCGGGCTACAGCGGTGACCGCGCCACCAAGGGCGATAGCAAGGCGACCCAGGGCAACACCCTGACCGGCTCGATCACCGTAACGGTGGCCGAAGTACTGCCCAACGGCATCATCGCGGTGCGCGGTGAAAAGTGGCTGACCCTGAACACCGGCGAAGAGTTGGTGCGCATTGCCGGCATGGTCCGTGCCGATGACATCGCCACCGATAACACCGTACCGTCCACCCGTGTGGCCGACGCGCGCATTACCTATTCCGGTACCGGCTCGTTCGCCGATGCCAGCCAGCCTGGTTGGCTGGACCGCTTCTTCCTCAGCCCGCTTTGGCCTTTCTGAGTACGGATGACCATGTTCAACGTGAGGCAGCTGATTGCCGCAACCCTGCTCCTGTCCTGTGCCTGTGTGGCCCAGGCCGAGCGCCTGAAGGACATCGCCAGTATTTCTGGCGTGCGCTCCAACCAGTTGATTGGCTATGGCCTGGTGGTTGGCCTGAACGGTACGGGTGACCAGACCACCCAGACCCCGTTTACCTTGCAAACCTTCAACAACATGCTGTCGCAGTTCGGCATCAAGGTGCCGCCAGGCTCCGGTAACGTGCAGTTGAAAAACGTCGCTGCCGTGTCGGTGCATGCCGACTTGCCGCCGTTCGCCAAGCCGGGCCAGGTGGTCGACATAACCGTATCCTCGATCGGTAACTCGAAGAGCCTGCGCGGCGGCAGCCTGCTGATGACCCCGCTCAAGGGTATTGACGGTAACGTCTACGCCATCGCCCAAGGCAACCTGGTGGTCGGCGGCTTCGACGCCGAGGGCCGCGATGGCTCGAAGATCACCGTCAACGTTCCGTCGGCGGGTAGGATTCCAGGTGGTGCCAGCGTGGAGCGGGCCGTGCCAAGCGGCTTCAACCAGGGCAATACCCTGACCTTGAACCTGAACCGCCCCGATTTCACTACCGCCAAACGTATCGTCGACAAGGTCAATGACCTGCTGGGGCCAGGTGTGGCCCAGGCGGTGGACGGTGGCTCGGTGCGGGTCAGTGCGCCGATGGACCCAAGCCAGCGCGTGGACTATCTGTCGGTCCTGGAAAACCTGGAAATCGATCCCGGCCAGGCGGTGGCCAAAGTCATCATCAATTCGCGTACCGGTACCATCGTCATTGGCCAGAACGTGAAGGTTTCGCCAGCGGCGGTGACCCACGGCAGCCTGACCGTGACCATTACCGAAGACCCGATCGTCAGCCAGCCGGGCCCGCTCTCCAACGGCCAGACTGCCGTGGTGCCACGCTCGCGGGTCAATGCGGAACAGGAGGCCAAGCCGATGTTCAAGTTCGGCCCAGGCACCACGCTGGATGAAATCGTCCGCGCGGTGAACCAGGTGGGCGCAGCGCCCGGTGACCTCATGGCCATTCTCGAAGCCCTGAAACAGGCCGGCGCCCTGCAAGCCGACCTGATCGTGATCTGAGGACGGTACCGATGAACAGCAAAAGCCTGGTTTCTGGCAGCGGCGACAGCGGTGCTTACACCGACCTCAATCGCCTCAGTTCGCTCAAGCATGGTGACCGCGACAGCGATGCCAACGTACGCAAGGTGGCCCAGGAGTTCGAGTCGCTATTCATCAGCGAAATGCTCAAGGCCTCGCGCAAGGCCAGCGACGTGCTGGCCGACGACAACCCGATGAACACCGAAACGGTCAAGCAGTACCGCGACATGTATGACCAGCAATTGGCCGTGAGCATGTCCCGCGAGGGGGGCGGTATCGGCCTGCAGGACGTGCTGGTGCGCCAGTTGTCGAAAAAGAAGAGTGCATCGGTCAATACCAGCCCGTTCCCGCACGTTGAAGGCCGCGCCCCGGCGCTATGGGGCAACAAGGTGGCTGAGCCCGTGCAAGCCACCCTGGCGAGCGCTAACCGCAATGATGTAGCGGCGCTCAATTCGCGGCGCCTGGCCTTGCCGAGCAAACTCACCGACCGCCTTTTGGCTGGTATCGTGCCGTCGGCGGCCAGCCCGAACAACGCCGCCGTACCTGCCCGTGACGGCCAGCAACCGGCCAAGGTCTTTGCCGTGCCGGACAACGGCCTGCGTATTGTCGGTCGCGCGGTGGCCCAGCCGCCGTTGGCGCCGAAGAAGGCGTTCGCCGACAGTGATGAATTTGTCGCCACCATGCTGCCGATGGCCGAGCAGGCCGCCAAGCGCATTGGTATCGACCCTCGCTATCTGGTAGCCCAGGCCGCGCTGGAAACCGGTTGGGGCAAGTCGGTGATGCGCAACAGCTACGGCAGTAGCAGCCACAACCTGTTTGGCATCAAGGCAACTGGCAACTGGGAGGGCGGCGAGGCGAGAGCGATTACCAGCGAGTTCCGCGATGGCCAGTTCGTCAAGGAGACGGCAGCGTTCCGTTCGTACGATTCCTATCAGGACAGCTTCCATGACCTGGTGAACCTGTTGCAGAACAATTCGCGCTATCAAGATGCGGTGAAAGCCGCCGATAAACCTGAACAGTTCGTGCAAGAGTTGCAAAAGGCCGGGTACGCCACCGACCCGAATTACGCCAGCAAGATCTCGCAGATAGCAAAACAGATGAAGTCGTACGAGCACTACGCGCTGCTCGGTACCGCAACGAAAATCTAAAGGTAGGAAACCATGGCGAGTCTGATCAACATTGGTATGTCGGGGCTGGGTGCCGCGCAGTCGGGGATGTATACCCTCGGTAACAACATTGCCAATGCCGACGTCGAGAGCTACTCGCGCCAGCAGAACGTACAGAAGAGCAAGGGCGGTCAGCAGGTCGGCCAGGTCTTTATCGGCAGCGGGACGACGCTGGCCGATGTGCGCCGGGTGTACAACGCATTTCTGGAAAACCAGTTGCGCACTACCACCTCGCTCTCCAGCGACGCCAGCGCATACCTGAACCAGATCACGCCGCTGGACACCGCCCTGTCGGGCAGCGACACCGGCATTACCGCAGCGTTGCAAAGCTTCTTCAGTTCCATGCAGGATGCCGCGGCCAAGCCCACCGAGGACGCCTCGCGCCAACTGCTGCTAACCAGCGCGCAGTCCCTGGCCAAGCGCTTCAATACTTTGTCGGCACAGCTCAACCAGCAGAACAGCGACATCAACGCCAACATGGCGTCGCTCGCCGATCAGGTGAACAACCTGACCAAGAGCATCGCTGAGCTCAATGACCAGATTTCCCGCGTCAGCTCCATCTCCGGCCAGCCCAACGACCTGCTCGACCAGCGCGATGGTGCGGTACGTGAACTGAGCAAGTTGATCGGCGCCGATGTGGTAGAGCGCGATGGCAACTACGACATCTACCTGAAGAATGGCCAGGCCCTGGTGTTGGGCAAGACCACCCAGACCTTGGGCGTGGAGCCAAGCGCGACCGACCCGACCCGCATGAGCCTGATCCTCAACCGCGGTTCGACCAAGATGGACATCACCAGCAGCACCACCGGTGGCGAACTCGCTGGTTTGATTCGCTACCGCAAGGAAACCCTCGACCCCGCGCTCAACGAGTTGGGCCGCGTGGCCTTGGTGGTGGCGGATGCGATCAACGGCCAGCTGGCCCAGGGTATCGACAAGAATGGTGACTTCGGTGCCACCCTATTCGGTGATATCAACAGCGCCGCGGCCATCAGCCAGCGCAGTATCGCCAAGCAGGGCAACAGCGCCGGCTCCGGCAACCTCGATGTGACCATCAAGGACACCGGCAAGCTGACCACCAGCGATTACCAGGTGACCTTCACCAGCGACAAGCAGTACACCGTGCGCAAGTTGCCCGATGGTACCGATATGGGCAGCTATAACCTCGACGACGACCCAGCTCCGGTCATTGACGGCTTCAGCCTGGCGCTCAATGGCGGCGGCCTGAACGCGGGTGACAGCTTCAAGATCACCCCCACCCGCAATGCCGCGGCCGGCATCGATACCGTGCTGACCGATCCCAAGCGCCTGGCGCTGGCCGCGCCACTGACCGCCACCAGCGGCTCTGGCAACAAGGGCACTGGCGTAATTACCCAGCCGACGCTGACATCCGAGATGGACATCTACGATGCAGCCCAGCGTGCGCAGTTGCAGACCGGCCTGAAGTACTCGACCCCGGTCAAGCTCGTATTTGGTGACAACAGCACCTCGCCCCAGGCCTACAAGATGTATGACGCCAAGGGCACCGAGATCGGCAGCGGCACCATCGTGCCAGGCCAGGAGAACAAACTGCAGTTGTCGGTGCCGATGGTCGATGGCAACGGCAACTCGCTGGGCAGCAGCTTCACCTTCGAGATGAGCGTCTCCGGTGCCCCGCAGAACGGCGACAGCTACACCGTGGCGCTGACCGGCGCAGGTTCGGCGGACAACCGCAACAGCCAGTCGGTGATAGACCTGCAGACCAAGTCCACGGTCGAGGTAGGTGCCAACGGCAAGGGCATCAGCTTCACCGATGCCTACGCCAAGCTGGTGTCCAGTGTCGGCGGCAAGGTCGGGCAGGCACAGATGGACAGCGATGCCACCAGCGCCTTGCACACTTCCGCGCTGGACAGCCGCAACGGTCTGTCGGGCGTGTCGATCGACGAAGAGACCGGCAACCTGATCAAGTTCCAGCAGTACTACACCGCGTCGTCGCAGATCATCAAGGCGGCCCAGGAAACCTTCGCCACCCTGATCAACAGTCTTTAAGGAGCCGTAGATCGTGAGCGTACGCATCTCTACTTCGCAGTTCTACAACACCAATAGTGCCAACTATCAGAGCAACTTTGCCAAGACGGTGAAGACTCAGCAGGAGGCCAGCGATGGCATTCGCGTGCGTTCGGCCAAGGATGACCCGGTGGGGGCGGCGCGGTTGCTGCAGTTGGAGCAGCAGCAGAATATGCTCAAGCAGTACGCCACCAATACCGTCAATGTGCGTAATGCGCTGGGGACTGCGGAAAGCACGCTGACCTCGATTGGCAATATCTTGCAGCGGGTCAACGAACTGGCTATTGGCTCTGGTAACGGCGCGTTCACCGATGCTGATCGCAAGGCCAATGCTGATGAGCTGGCTTCGCTGGAGGATCAGCTGTTCAACTTGATGAACAGTCGGGACGAGAACGGCAAGTACATCTTCTCGGGTTCCAAGGGTGATACGCCGCCGTACGTGCGTAACGCCGATGGCACCTATAGCTACCAGGGCGATCAAGGAAAGCTGAACCTGCAAGTGGGCGACATGCTCAGCCTGGCTGCCAACGAGACCGGCTACGATGCTTTCGAACAGGCGCTCAATACCAGCCGTACCCAGACGCAGATGACTGCGCCGGCAACCAATGATGGCCGTGTCAACCTGTCCAATGGCCAAGTTTCCGGTAGCTCGACTTACAATGACCGGTTCCGTAGTGGAGAGCCGTATACGATCGAGTTCACCAGTAGCACTGAATACAAGATCACCGATGCCGCGGGTAATGACGTTACTCTCGAGGCTAGTCAGGGCGGTAAGTTCGACCCCAATGGCGATAACGCCAGCATCAGCTTCCGCGGTGTCGATCTGCGCCTGGATATTAACTTCAAGGACGGCGACAAGGGCAACGAAGATGCCGCTATTGCGGGGCATACGTTCAACTTGAGCTCCAAAGCCGATGAGGTGTCCGGCACCCGCAGCCTGGGCAACGCCTCGTCCGAGCAGGTTACTGGCGCGACCATCACCGACCAGGACGCCTACAAGGCAGCATTCCCGTCAGGGGGGGCAGTGCTCAAGTTTACCAGCAGCTCGACGTTCGAGCTGTATGCAACTCCGGTCACTGCCAATAGCCGCCCTGTAGCGTCTGGGGCGCTTGGCGGGGCGAGTGGCACTACCGCGACAGCGGCTGGCGTCAGTTTCGAACTGTCGGGCGCGCCAAGTGCGGGCGATTCGTTTGCGGTCAAGGTCGATACCCACCAGACCCAGAACCCGCTGGACACCATCAGCAAGCTGCGTACCGCATTGACCACGTCGATGGACAATGATCCGGTTGCTCGACAGAACTTCCTGGCTTCGCTGGATTCGGCCGTGGGTAACATTACCAGCGCTATCAATCAGGTTTCGTCGTCCGTCAGCGCCATCGGTGGTCGTGGACAGGCACTGGACGTTCAGTCGGAGACCAACGAGGCGCTGAGTACCGAGAACACTAAGACGCAGAGCTCGATCCGTGAAAGCGACCCGGCAGAAGTGATGCTACGCCTGCAGATGCAGACCAACATGCTGCAAGCTTCACTGCAAGCGTATGCGAAAGTCGCCGGGCTTTCGCTGGTCAATTACATCTGATCTTCCCCTCCTGTTTCAACTTCGCTGTGTCAGTGTGCCCGCTCTGACGCAGCCCCTTTTCTCAAGGCTCTAACGTGAACGAACAACCCCTCGTCAGCATCGTCATTCCTGCTTACAGCGCGCGCTTTTTCGCCGTGGCGTTGCAGAGCGCGGTGGGGCAATCCTACGAGAACCTCGAGGTCCTGGTCTGTGATGACAGTGAAGGGGATGAGATCGAAACGATCGTGCGTTGCGTTGAAGAGCAGAGCGGCAGGACGGTGCGTTATGTTTGTAACGAGCGCCGCCTTGGGTTTGTCGGCAATCTGATCCAAGCTGTGCAGATGGCATCGGGCGAGCTGGTCAAGGTGTTGTGTGACGATGACCGGCTGATGCCGCTATGCGTGGCGCGCCAGGCAAAGTGTCTGGCAGATGATAGCGAGGTCAGCCTGGTTCTCGCTCAGCGCATGTTCGTCGACGAGAACAGCTATGTACTGCCGATGCGCTTGGCCAATGCCCGGTTCGTTGACACCGACAGCCTGTTCAATGGCAATGACATACTGTCGATCCTGAGCGATAACCCGGCCAATTTCCTCGGTAACTTTTCCTCAGCGATGATGCGGCGTGAGCAGGCCTTGAGCTTCCTGTGCGCATTGACACAGGATGAGCAGGGATTTGTGGCAGTGCTGGATATGGCTCTCTTCTGCTGTCTGATGCGCACCGGGCAACTGATGCTGGTCGGCGACGTCCTGGTGGTTGAACGCCTGCATTCCGAACGCTTGAGCAAGCAGTCGGCGGTGAGGGCATCGCTCGTACTCGAATGGGGCTGGCTGCGTCAGATGCTGGAGCAGCGTGGTGGCGAGCAAGCCCCGGCGCAAGGGTGGGTACGTTATCGGGCGCTATCGGACACCTCGCTCATGCCGGGCCAATGGCGCGAGATGAATCTGGTGTTGCTGTTGGGCAACTGGCAGCAGACCATGCGTTGCCGTATTGGTAGTGACAGTGAAAGTTACGCCGAGCTTTACCAGGCTTGGGTGGATGAGCGTCAGCTGAGTGCTGCGCAGCTCAAGCGGCTGCCCCGTACCTTCGAGTCTTGGCCCCGCAAACCCCGAGTTGCCGTAGTGATACTGGATCTGGCCGGTAGCCTGGATGAGCTAAGTCAGACTGTGTACAGCGTTCAGGCGCAGTGCTACGCAGCCCAGGATTGCGTTGTGTTGTCTGATGTCAAAGGCTGTGTTTGGTCGGGGGTTGCCCAGCATGCGCTGGAGGGGGACTGGGTCGGTCAGATCAATCGAGTCCTAGCCGCTTTGCCTGAAAGCGATTGGGTCTACCTGTTGCATGCGGGTGACAGGCTTGTCGACGCCGCGTTGCTGTTGCTGGCGGAGCGCATCGCTGTCATGCCGGGGTTGGGCTGTATCTACAGCGATGAAGATACGTGGGCGGATGGCGCGCTCTGCGAGCCGATTTTCAAACCTGCTTTCAACATCGACCTGATGCGTAGCTATCCGTACGTCGGGCGAACGTTAGCCTTCGATCGAGCAGCGTTCGCTACTCTGGGCGGCCTAGATCCGCGTTTTGCAGACCTGGCGGCGCATGATCTGCTCTGGCGGTTGGTGGAGACCAAGGGCCCTCAGACAGTCGAGCATATTGCCGAGATTCAGGTGCATTCTACCCTCGGATATGCGAAGTGGCTGTCGCAAGATTCGGTGATTGCCCAGAGCGAGCGCGTGGTTCACGAGCACTTGAGTCGTCTGGGTGTCGCTCACCAGATACGTCACGATGAAGTGCCTGTACTTAACCGAGTCGACTATCTGCACACCGAGCAGCCGCTCGTCACGCTTGTGCTGCCCTGTAACCAGCCGTTGCAGATACTTCAGCGCTGCGTCATGTCGGTGCTGGAGCAGACCACGTATTCGCGCTATGAATTGGTACTGGTCGCGGCTGATGATATCGAGCCCGCTGCAGGCAACTGGCTTCAGGCAATGGCCGAGGTGGGCGGCGCGATGCTTCGGGTATTGCGTTTGAATGGGGCTGCCGATGTCGGGCGGATGATCAACGAAGCCGCTACGACAGCGCGCGGTGATTACCTGCTGATGTTTTCATCAGGGCTGCAAGTCCGCGAGGGCCAATGGCTAGGAGAGTTGCTCAACCATGCCCAGCGTCCAGAGGTGGCAATCGTCGGCGCCAAAGTGGTGGACGTGCATGACAGGGTCGTTCACGCAGGCTTGGTTCTGGGCGGCAGTGGCGGCGTAGGGCTGGTATGTGCGGGTGAAGAAGGGCAAAGTCGAGGCTATTTGCAACGTCTGCAGGTCACTCAGAACTGGAGTGCGGTGGCAGGTGACTGTCTGATTGTGCGCAAGTCAGTTTTCGACGCGTTAGATGGTCTGGATCTCACCCAGTTCTCCGCGGGGTTGAGTGAAGTCGATCTGTGCCTGCGCGCGAGAAGCCTGGGTTATCTGGTCGTCTGGACGCCCTATGCGTGTCTGTATGCGATTGGAGCAGCCTCTGGAGAGCCTCATGCAAACGCGACGCTCGAGCAGCAGTCGGTCTTTTTCGAGCGTTGGCGTTCGTTGGTCGTGCGCGATCCCGCATATAACCCTAACCTGGGGCTGGGGCGTGTCAATTTCGACCTGGATGCCAGCCAGCAAGGCAGTTGGGACCCATTCTGTGCGCGGACGCTGCCTTCGGTGCTCGCTTTACCTGTGAACGCCTCGGCAGTTGGCGCGTATAGGGTCACCGAACCGTTCGCCCGGCTGGAGGCTGGCGGGCGTATTGTCGGACGGGTTTCGTACGAGTCCCCGGATACCGTCCAGCTCGCCCGCATGAATCCCGATATCATCGTGGTGCAGTTGCGGCATAACGAAAACTCGGTTAGCGACCTTGAACGGCTGGCCAGGTTTTCCAGTGCGCGGCGTATCTACGAGATTGACGACTATGTGCTCAAGGCGCCGAAGAAGAACAAGCATGCCCGTAACAAACCGGCAGACATCGAGCAGCACCTGCGCCGCGCAATCGGATTGTGTGATCGTGTCGTCGTTACCACCCAGGCGCTGGCAGATGCGCTGGGCTCGATGCACAGTGATTTCCGTGTAGTCCCGAACATGCTCGACCCGCAGGTCTGGGACGCTTTCAAGTGCGAGAGGGCAACGGCCTCGAAACCACGTGTTGGTTGGGGTGGCGGCACCAGCCATTCGGGTGACCTGGAAATCATTGCCGAAACCGTTCAGCTTTTGGCGGATGAGGTTCATTGGGTGTTCTTCGGCATGTGCCCAGATGAGCTTCGCCCGTACGTGCATGAGTTTCATCCGCCAGTAGCCTTGGCCGACTATCCGGCCAAGCTTGCCAGCCTGAATCTGGACCTGGCCCTGGCCCCGCTGGAGTTCCATATCTTTAACGACTGCAAGAGCAACCTGCGCTTGCTGGAATACGGCGCCTGTGGTTACCCGGTCATCTGTACCGATACCGAGGCGTACCGCGGTTATTTGCCTTGCACGCGGGTGTATGGCAACAGCACCAAGGAATGGGTCGAAGCGATTCGCTCGCACCTCGCAGACCCGGCCGCCAGTTATCGCATGGGCGATGAGTTGCGCGAGGCGGTGATGCGTGATTTCGTTTTGCGCGATGACAACCTGCGCCATTGGGAGTGGGGCTGGTTGGCGGATTGATACGGCTCTCCGGCCACCGTGGTAGCGCTCTGCGTATTGTGATAAGGCTGCCTTGTGGCCCTTTCGGTTTGCTGCTCTGTTAACCCGCCAGTGTGTCGTTGCGGGAAGGGCCTGTGCTGTCTACCGCATCGGATCAAAAAACTGTTGGCCCTTCAAGCGGGTTGGCGCATTTCCTGCAAATACCCATCGATATCGCCATAAATCCTTCACCCTGGCGGTCCTGGGGCGCGAAGCACATGAGGAAATCGATGAAGGCAGTCATTCTGGCGGGTGGGCTCGGCACGCGTATCAGCGAAGAGTCACACCTCAAGCCCAAACCGATGATCGAGATCGGTGGCAAGCCAATTCTTTGGCACATCATGAAGCAGTACTCGGCGCACGGCATCCACGACTTCGTGATCTGCCTCGGCTACAAGGGCTACGCGATCAAGGACTTCTTCGCCAACTACTTCCTGCATACCTCCGACGTCACATTCGACATGCGTGCCA
Source organism: Pseudomonas sp. PARCl1 (assembly GCF_947311875.1). Taxonomy (NCBI): domain Bacteria; kingdom Pseudomonadati; phylum Pseudomonadota; class Gammaproteobacteria; order Pseudomonadales; family Pseudomonadaceae; genus Pseudomonas; species Pseudomonas sp. PARCl1. Next base: position 73,272 of record NZ_CAMZMX010000017.1, on the reverse strand, counting down.
ACCGTATGGATGTGCACCAGAACTACAGCGAGCCATGGCGTGTGACGTTGGTGGACACTGGTGACGATACCATGACCGGTGGCCGCTTGCGTCGTGTTGCCAGATATCTGGAAGACGAGGAGTCGTTTTGCTTCACCTACGGTGATGGCGTCTCTGATCTGAACATCGGTGCGTTGGTCGACTTCCATCTCGGTCACGGCAAACTGGCCACTGTCACAGCGGTACAGCCACCAGGTCGATACGGAGCACTGGAGCGCGAGGGCGACCGGGTGCGAGGTTTCAGCGAGAAACCGCGCGGTGATGGAGGTTGGATCAATGGCGGTTTCTTCGTGCTCTCTCCCAAGGTCATCCCCTATATTGTCGGTGATGCGATGCCGTGGGAGGCCGAACCGTTGGCCACCCTGGCCCAGCAAGGCCAGCTGATGTCGTTCGAGCACGACGGCTTCTGGCACCCGATGGATACCTTGCGCGACAAGAACCACCTCGAGCAGTTGTGGAGCAGCGGGGAGGCACCATGGAAGCAGTGGGTCTGAGTCCCGCGTTCTGGGCCGGCAAGCGCGTCCTGGTCACTGGTCACACTGGTTTCAAGGGCAGTTGGCTGGTGCTCTGGCTGCAGAGCCTGGGCGCTCAGGTCACCGGTTTCGCCCTCGACTCATCGACCGAGCCGAACCTGTTCGATCTGGCACGGGTTGGCGAGGGCATCGATGATCGCCGTGGTGATGTGCGTGATCTCGGCGTTCTGCTGGAACTGGTCGCCGAAGTGCAGCCGGAAATTGTCTTGCACCTGGCAGCCCAGCCGCTGGTACGTGAAGGGTACCGCGACCCGTTGGGCACCTATTCGAGCAATGTCATGGGGACCCTCAATCTGCTAGAGGCCGTGCGGCAGGTAGGCGGCGTGCGCGCCTGCGTGGTGGTCACCACCGACAAGGTCTACGCCAACCAGGAGTGGGTCTGGTCCTACCGCGAGAACGAAGCGCTCGGCGGCCATGATCCGTACAGCAGCAGCAAGGCTTGCTGCGAGATTCTTGCGCAGTCCTACGCGGCGTCATTCTTCCCGGCCGAGCGGTACGCCGAGCATGGCCTGAGCCTGGCTACCGCACGCGCCGGCAATGTGCTGGGCGGAGGAGACTTCTCGCCCGAACGGCTGATCCCCGACGTGCTCAAGGCGTGGTCTGCTGACGAGCCGGTGACGCTGCGTTTTCCCCAGGCGGTGCGCCCTTGGCAGCATGCCCTGGAGCCGCTGGCCGGATACCTGCTGCTGGCCGCCAGCCTATACGAGCAGGGCCAGCGCTATGCCGGTGCATGGAACTTCGGACCGGATGACGACGACATGCGCAGCGTCGGTGAGGTGGTCCAATTGCTGGCTAGGCAGTGGCCTCAGGCCCCAGGGGTCAACGTCGAGAAGAGCGACCTGCACGAAGCCGGGCTGCTACGCCTGGACAGCTCTCGGGCCCGCCAGCTGCTTGGCTGGCGCCCACGCTGGACGCTCAACGAATGCCTGGAGCGAACCCTGGGCTGGCACCTGGCCTGGCGTAAGGGCATGGACATGCGTGCAGTCTGTCTGACCCAGTTGAGCTTGTATCAGGAGTCGCTGTGAGCGAGTACACCTTGCACCCCTTGCCATTGCAGGGCCTCGCCCGCGTCGAACATCGCCGCCATGAGGATGCCCGTGGTGCATTCTCGCGGCTTTACTGCGAAGGAAGTCTGGAGCGTTTCGGCGCGCCGTTTCACATCCGCCAGATCAACCGCTCGCTGACTCGCGGGCGCGGTAGCGTGCGCGGTTTGCATTATCAGGTCGGGCCGCAGCCGGAGAGCAAGTACATCACCTGCCTGCAGGGTGAAGTGTGGGACGTGGTGGTTGACCTGCGTGCCGATTCGCCGACCTTCCTGCAATGGCATGCCGAGCACCTCAAGGCCGGTGAGGGCAACAGCTTGCTGGTACCGGCCGGTTTCGCCCACGGTTTCCAGGCGCTGAGCGACGATGCCGAGCTGCTTTACCTGCACAGCGCCGACTATGCCCCGGAACACGAGGGTGGTCTGTCGGTGCTTGACCCGCGCCTGGCCATCGCCTGGCCGTTGCCCGTGATCAACCTCTCGGCCCGGGATGAAATGCATCCTTGGCTGGACAGCCGCTTTACTGGAGTGACCGTATGAATTGCCGTGGTTGTGGCAGCGCCCTGCACCTGCCGTTGATCGATCTGGGCACAGCGCCGCCTTCCAACGCCTACCTACGTGCCGAGCAACTGGCCGGGGCTGAACAGTGGGTACCGTTGAGGGTTTCAGTGTGCGAGCAATGCTGGCTGGTACAGACCGAAGATTATACCCGCGCCGAGCAGCTGTTCGATGCGGACTATGCCTACTTCAGTTCCTATTCCAGTTCCTGGCTGGGCCATGCCGAAGCCTATGTGGCGAGCATGGCCGAGCGCTTCGCGCTGAGCGCCGACAGCCGTGTGGTGGAGATCGCTGCCAACGATGGCTACTTGTTGCAGTACGTCGCCCGGCGCGGTATTCCCTGCCTGGGGGTCGAGCCGACCCGCAGCACTGCCGATGCCGCGCGTGCCAAAGGGCTGGAGATCCGCGAAGTGTTCTTCGGTCGCGACGTGGCCACGCAACTGGTGGCCGAAGGCTGGAGTGCCGACCTGATGGCGGCCAACAACGTGCTCGCCCATGTGCCGGACATCAATGATTTCCTCGGTGGTTTCGCCACCTTGCTCAAGCCGGCCGGCGCGGCCACGTTCGAATTCCCGCACTTGCTGTCGCTGATCGCTGAGCACCAGTTCGACACGCTTTATCACGAGCACTATTCCTATTTGTCACTGACGGCGGTGCAGATCCTCTGCCAGCGCAACGGCCTGGAAATATTCGACGTGCAGGAACTGCCGACCCACGGTGGTTCACTGCGGGTGTTCGTGCAACGCACTGATGGTCAGCGCCGTACGGTGGAGCTGGCCGTCGCCGACCTGCTGGCGCTGGAAAACGACGTGGGCGTGCGTAGCGCTGGCTTCTACGGCACCTTGGCGCCTGCCGCCGAGCGTATCAAGCTGCAACTGCTGCGTTTCCTGCTCGACGCCAAGGCTGCCGGCAAGCGTGTGGTCGGTTACGGTGCTGCCGCCAAGGGCAACACCTTGCTCAACTACGCCGGGGTCAAGGCTGACCTGTTGGCCTGGGTGGCCGATGCCAGCCCACACAAGCAGGGCAAGTTCCTGCCTGGTAGCCGCATTCCGATAATGGCGCCCGAGCGCCTGGCCGAGGAACAGCCAGACTATGTGCTGGTGCTACCGTGGAATCTGCTGCATGAAGTCAGCGAGCAACAGGCTGGCATCCGCGAGTGGGGCGGGCAGTTCGTCATCGCCGTCCCCGAGTTGACCGTGCTATGACCGCGTTGCATGTACTGGTAACCGGCGCCACCGGTTTCGTTGGCCGCCATCTGGTGGCCGAACTGCTGGCCCGCGGTTGTCGCGTGCGCGCCTTGGCGCGTGACGTCGAGCGCGCACGGGGCATGGCGTGGTTCGACAAAGTGGAGTTCGTTGCCGGTGACCTGCAGTTGGCCGACGCCGCAGCGGTGGCCAGTTGGGTTGATGGTATCGACGCCCTTGCACACCTGGCCTGGCCGGGGCTGCCCAACTACCAGGCGCTGTTCCATCTGGAGCAGAACCTGATGGCCGACTACCGCTTCATCAAGCACGCGGTCGAGGCTGGTGTACGACAGGTGCTGGTCACCGGCACCTGCTTCGAGTACGGGATGCAGAGCGGCCCGCTGGACGAACAGTGTCCGGCGCGCCCGACCAACCCCTATGGCTTGGCCAAGCACAGCCTGCACCAGTTCCTTCAGGCATTGCAGTTGCATCAGCCATTCACTCTGCAATGGGCGCGACTGTTTTACCTGTACGGCCAGGGGCAGAACCCCAACAGCCTGCTGGCAGGGCTCGATCGAGCCATTGATAGCGGCGAGGCATCGTTCGCCATGTCCGGTGGCGAGCAGTTGCGCGACTTTCAGCCGATTACCGATGCTGCCCGCCAGTTGGCTGGCGTGTTGCACTGTCGCGAATTCTCAGGGGTGGTCAATTGCGCCAGTGGTCAGCCGGTTGCTGTGCGCAGTCTGGTCGAACAGCGTCTGCGTGAGCGAGGTGCCAGTCTGAGCCTGAATCTTGGTTATTACCCTTATCCAACCCATGAGCCGATGGCGTTCTGGGCGGTGACCGATCATTTGCAGCGCATGCTGCAATCCACTATCGAGCCCTTGCACCGCTGACGCTGCCGGGCCAACACTTTTCAAGAGGCTGCAAATGAGCGACAAAACGCCACTACAGGTATTTGCCGAAGAATGCCAGGCCGAGATCCGTGCCCAAGGCAGCGATGCGGCGCTGGGCGAACTGGCCCAGGTCTTCTACAACGAATCGGCCAAGCACAAATACACCTACCACTTCAGCTGGATGGGCCGCCCGATCATCCAACTGCCCCAGGACATGGTTGCCATGCAGGAGCTGATCTGGAAGCTCAAGCCTGACTTGATCATCGAATGTGGTATCGCTCATGGCGGCTCGATCATCTATTACGCGTCGATGATGGAGTTGGTGGGGCATGGTGAGGTCCTTGGCATCGATCGCGATATCCGCCCACATAACCGCGAAGCCATCGAAAGTCACCCAATGTTCAAGCGTATCAGCATGATCGAAGGCTCCAGCATCGATCCGGCCGTTGTCGAGCGGGTGTGGATGCTGGCCGAGGGCAAGAAGGTCATCGTCGTGCTCGATTCCAACCACACCCACGACCACGTGCTGGCCGAACTGCGCGCCTATGCGCCGTTGGTGTCGCAAGACTGCTACTGCGTGGTGATGGATACGGTGGTCGAAGACATGCCTGCCGATGCCTTCCCTGATCGGCCATGGGGTGTTGGCGACAACCCGCGCACTGCCGTGTGGGCCTACCTGAAGGAAACCGAGGACTTCGTCATCGATGCCGAAATCCACGACAAGCTGCTGATCACCGTGGCGCGTGATGGCTACCTGCGCCGAGTGCGCTGAACCAACCAACAGGCAGAAACAGATATGCAAGCACATGTACAGCACCGGGGCGACGCATCGCTCAAGGATCGCCTCACATTGGTGTTGCTTACCCACGATCGCCCAGACTTTCTGCGCCGGGCCTTGTGCTACTACCGCAACTACCCTGCCAGCATCCTGGTGCTGGATTCATCGCTGAAGGCTGACGATGAAATTGCTCGCGATTACCCTGATGTCGATTACCGCCATCTACCGCAGTTTTCTTACACTGCATTGTTGGAAAAGCTGGCTTTCGGGGTCAAGCAGGTCGTCACGCCGTTCATGCTCTTCATTGCGGTCGATGACTTTCTGCTGCATGACAGCATAACCCGCTCAGTGGAATTCCTTGAGCAGCACCCCGATTACGGTCTTTGCCATGGTTACGGGATGATGTATGTACCCGGTGGCGCGCAGGTCGAGTACTACAAACGTGATAATCGGGTGCAGGAAGACTACTGTTCGCAAGATCCAGAGCAGCGCTTGCTGGAGTTCATGGGCCAGTTCCTCCCACCTTTTTACGCCGTGACTCGCACTGACCTGTTGCAGCAGTGGTATGAGCTGCTGCCGTTGGGCACTAGCTTCGAATGGCAGGAAATCGGCCACGCTTTCTACCTGCTGGCCAATGCTAAGGCTCGAATTCTGCCGATTCCCTTTGCGGTTCGAGAGGGCAACTATGGCGGTTCGGAGCATGGCACCAACGTACTCACGGTGCTTGCCTTGCAGGACGAGAAGTCACGCCAGGGGCGTGAAGCCTTTGCAGAGTTTCTTGCATCGATTCCTACCGAGCTGAGCAGCAGGGGCGCCGCTGCAGTCAAGCAGATCGCCCTCGAAAGCTTCAAGAGCATGGCCGACGGGTTGCTGACGGGGCGTGCGCTACAAGCTTGCCCAATTGTTCGCTCCGAATGGCAGCGGCCGATGTACGAACCTAAACGAATCTTTGGCGAGCAGCAGTTCGTGGAACTTCCGTTCTACAACAAGGCGTTCTTCGACTTGCTGACCGAGATCGAATTCCATATTCATGCCATGCCGGCCGGGCGTCATCAGCTCACCGAACTGGAATCGATCCTGCAAAGGCAATGGCGCTTGCTCCAGGCGCGTGCCAGTGATGATGCCACTGCCCTGCGAGCTCGCCTCTGGGAGGCGCTTGTCATCAGTCCGTTCAACCGGACGGTGGTCGAACGCCTGTTGATGCAACTGGAGCAGGACGACCAAACCCAGGCCGAAGCGGAGCAGTTACGTGACTGGTTGTGCCGGTTGGAGTCGCTTCCTTGCTTCGACAGCGAGATGTTGTTAAGCAGTATGTCTTCGGGGCGTCTGCTTAACTGGCTCAAGGCTCGTGAGCCAGGCGACGGGTTGGTACGCCAGGCTGCCAAGCGTCTGGACAAGCATCACGGCGGTCCGAGCTTTGGCATTCTCTTGCTCGATCTGCAAGCCGACATCGTCAAGCTCCAGGCTACCTTCGACAGTCTCATGAACGGCCACTCGCGTGCCTTCAAGGTGGTTGTGTTGACCGCCGGAGAGCTGCCGTCGGTGACCAAGCCGCAGCAGACTGTGCATTTCATCAAGGTTACCGAGCAGGACCATGTCCAGCGCATGAACGAGGCGGCCAGGCAACTGAGCACTGACTGGATCATGCTGGCCGAAAGTGGTGATCAATTCACTGCCGGCGGCCTGATGCGTGCCGGGCTCGAGTTGCTAGGCGTCGAAGGGGTGCGCGCCGTGGCGATGGACGAATTGCAGGAGCAGGCCAACGGCTTGCTGAGCGATGTCATGCGTCCAGGCATCAACTTGGATCTGCTGCAGAGCGTGCCTGGACTGATGGCACGGCACTGGCTGGTGCGTCGCGACCTGTGGTTGGAGGCAGGTGGGTTCGACGCACGTTACCCGCAGGCGCTGGAGTTCGACCTGTTACTGCGCTTGATCGGCAAAGGAGGCATGGCGGGCCTTGCCCACCTGGCGGAACCACTGTTGCTCTGCGCTGCGCCTGACAATAGCCGGCACGATCAAGAGCGTGCCGTGCTGGTACAGCATGTGGCCCAGCGGGGGTATGCGGTGTCGGTCGGGTCGGTCCGTCCGGGAACGTTGGCCGTTGACTATCGGCATGAGGCGCGGCCGATGGTTTCGATCATCGTGCACTGCCAGGACAACTTCACAGCGTTGCAAGCGTGCCTACTCAGCGTGTTGCAGCGCACTCGCTATCAGCAGCATGAAATTCTCGTTGCTGACAATGCCAGCCAGTCGCCCGAGCTGTGCGATTGGCTGGCTAGCTTGCAGGTAGCAGGGAACCGGTTGCGGGTGGTCCGTAGCGAGCGGGCCCTGGCGCCTGTTGCGATGCTCAATCTGGCCATTCAGCAGGCTCAGGGCGAGTATCTGGTGCTGTTCGACAGCGAGCTCGAGGTGCTTAACGCCAACTGGCTGGAAGGTATGCTCAATCACGCCCAGCGTCCGGAAGTGGGTGTAGTGGGTGGCAAGTTGCTGAACCCCGAGGGGCGGGTGGTCGAGGCTGGGCTTGTGCTGACAGGGCAGGCGGGTGTACGTGCCGCGTTCGTCGGTGAATCCAGGGATGCGCTTGGTTACATGCAGCGCCTTCAAGTGGAACACGGTGTTTCGGCGGTGTCGGGTTGTATCATGCTACGTGCGGAACTGTTGCACGCTGTCGGTGGGCTCGAAGAGCAGTCACCGAATCTGCGCGCCGCGCACGTCGACCTGTGCCTGCAAGCGGTGGCGGCGGGCCTGTTGATAGTGTGGACACCACAGGCCCAGGCGGTACGGCATGCTCTGGTGAGCGACGATGCGATGGCCTGCCCGCACATGCGTGAGCGCTGGGCGCACGCATTGGCTCAGGACGCTTGCTATAACGCAAACCATAGTCTGGACGGCAATCTGTTCAGCGTTGATCTGGATGGCCGGGTCGACTGGCAGGCGTTGATCGCCTGACATCTGTTGCGGAACTACGCCGAGCCATGACCGCCTCGCGGCGGTTATGGCTTTTTTGGGGGGGGGCGCTGCCGCACCGGTTTGTCGATTCGACAAAAAAAGCGTGACTTGAGAGTCAGAACGCGCATCTTCACTGTATATTGTCGAAACCGGGAACCGCCGCGCCGCTCCGAACAAATTGTCAGGGATCGGAAACCACCGCATCGCCTGGCGTTTTGCCGTTTGGTTCCGTGGCGGGTATTTCGCTGTTATTGAATTGGGACGCCATATGATTGGCATTAAAAGCATCGCCAGTTACGTGCCGACTGAAGGCGTGGACAACTACGCCCAGGGCGCGAAATTCGGCAAGGACCAGGATTTTATCTTCGGCAAGATCGGTTCGACCTTTTTGCCACGCAAGGATGCTGCCCAGGAAACGTCCGACCTCTGTGTAGAGGCCGCGAAAAACCTGTTCGCTGTCAATCCATCCCTGGACCCGGCATCCATCGATGTGGTGATCGTGGTCACTCAGAACGGTGATGCCGAAGGTTTGCCGCATACGGCGGCGATCGTCCAGCACAAGCTCGGCCTGTCGACAGCGGTTGCCGCCTTTGACATGTCGCTGGGCTGCTCGGGTTACGTCTACGGCCTTTATGCGATGAAAGGCTTCATGGAGGCCGCAGGCCTGAGAAACGGCTTGTTGATCACCGCCGACCCCTATTCGAAAATCGTCGACCCCGAAGATCGCAATACCACCATGTTGTTCGGTGATGCCGCCACGGCCACTTGGATGGGTGAGGGTGCCGCCTGGCAGTTGGGCAGGTCGTTGTTCGGCAGCGACGGTGCCGGTGCCGAGCACCTACGTACCACCGACGGCAAGTTCTTCATGAATGGTCGCCAGGTCTACAACTTCGCCTTGGTCAAGGTGCCTGCACACCTGCAGCAGTTGCTCGAAGCCAGCAAGTTGCAGGCTGACGATATCGATCTGTACTGCTTGCATCAGGGGAGCGCCGCGATCGTCGACGCGGTGTCGTCGCGCTTTGTCGAAGGCGAATATAAGCAGAAGTTCGTCAAGGATATGGTGGAAACCGGCAACACGGTGTCGTCAAGCATTCCACTGCTGCTCGAAAAGCACGTGCTCGGTTCGCAGCACAGGCGCGTGGCGCTCAGCGGCTTTGGTGTGGGGCTGTCTTGGGGGTCGGCGATCCTCGAAAGGGCGCCTGAGTAAGATCGTGCCGATAGATCGTCCGATGCCACTGCAAGGCATCGGACGATTGTTGCGGTATCAGACGCGGAAATAGCCCACGGTCGAATCGAACGGGAGACGCTTGAGTTCGATTTTGTTCAGATCCAACACGTCGCGCAATGCGGCGGTCTCGCCGGGGAAGTTTCGGTAGGCGACTTCGTCGAGTACTACGATCGCACCTTTTGGCATGTAAGGCAGGAAGGTTTCCAGGGCCACTTTGGTCGAAGCATACAGGTCGGTGTCAAGAATCAGCATCGCCACCACGAGGTCGGGGCGGGTCTTGACGAAAGCAGGTACGGTCTCGAGGATGTCGCCTTTGACGATCTCGCAGCGCGGAATGCGATTGACCGGGCGCACCAGGTCATTGGTGTCGATCATTTCCTGAAGAATCGAGTCATCGGTGTCGGAGAACATCGTTTCGTTGATGTCCGTCGGATCATTCTCTTTGTCGATGCTGGCAAATCCTTGGAAAGTATCGAAACCAATGATCGAGCGATTGATTGCATACGGTTCCAGAATCATCGACAGGTGCATGTAGAGCATCAGTGAGTTGCCCTTGTAAACGCCGCATTCGACGATTGCGCCTGGCACGTCCTGCACCATCTTGAACAGCTCCATGCGCGATAGCGCGGCTGTCACGGTGATTCGGTTGGCAAACACGAACGGTGCATCGGCAACGTACTGCGCGTCTACCTTGCTCAGCACGGTGGCGCGTTTTTCGTTGTACTCAACTTCCGCAGCAGTCAGGCGGCGCTTTGTCATGGGTTGACTCCCTGGAATCTGGAAAAATCTTTGGCGTGGAAAAGGTCTTTAAAACCGGCGTGGGCGTCGACGCAGCCATTGTCTACGTTGGGTGCGCCGCGCTTGTTGATCAGATCTTGCAAGTGAATCAGGCGGAAATCGACACTGAAACGCACTTGATCGGTGGTGTTGGCTACGGTGCCATGCAAGTGGGAGCCACTGAAGATCAGCATCTCGCCGCTGTTGCCGGCAATGCGCAGCTCCGAGCGGTCATCAATTTCTTCCAAGGGAACCGGGTGAACGCGGTTTTCCTGTGTGATGTTTTCCTTGGCTTTGAAGCGTTGTTCGGTGATCCAGTGCTCCAAGCTCCAGCCGTCGGATGAGTTTTTCACCGGGCGGTTGAAGTAGGCAGGGTTGATCATCATGGTTTGCTCGGGCTTGAGCGAGTACAGCGGCATCCAGGTATTGATCTGGCAGTCGACATTGCCGTACCAAGTGTCCCGGTGGGGTTTGTAGGCATAACTGACGCCTGCATGCAGGTAATCGTAATGTGGCACTACCCGTACGCGTGGCACATCGAACAAGTATTCGCCCGGATCGGCGCCGATTTCCAGAATGAACGCCTGGATCAGCGCCTTGGCTTCTCCACCATTGGTGAAATGGCGTTTGAGGGCGGTTACTCGGTCAACGAAGCTTTCCACCGGCATCATTTTATGCAGCGATTGGTGATCGGTTTCTCCATCGAACGCTTGAGTGATAGAGGTCCGGGCAAGGGCGCATAGGTCGTATGCACTGCGCAGGGATGTGTCGAGAAAAATGTCGCCCTGGTAAATGTCGTCTCGCAGCGCCGGCCTGTTCTTCGTCTGGTTTATGTATAAATTCATGCCTGATCAGCTCTTGGAGGGTTCCAGAAGGTATCGAACCTTTGTTGCACGGCTCTATTCGGGTTCTGGCTGCCAGGCGCGGGCTTTCGCGTGCTGACAACGGAGAGTGAAAATGGGATCGGCCGCGTGACGGGCAACTTTAGAGTATGTTGACCATTTTCACTGGAGGCGGAGTGAGGCATCAATGGTCACGGCTGATGCCGCCTTTGAGGTGGTGCTCCATGCGTGCGAATTTTTTTGGCGTCAACTTATTGATTTTCTTGGGCTGGCAGGTGGCTAGTAATTTTTTTTAAAAAAAACCTCAAGCAACACGCCCTGACGACGATAACCATGACGAAGGTTCTCTGTGCCACACCCGGCGAATTGCCAAGGCCGGAAGCCGTAGTACCCAATCCAACGAGGAATTCGTCATGGCTTTGACCGTTAACACCAACACCACCTCTCTGGGTGTTCAGAAAAACCTGAACCGTGCTACCGATGCACTGAGCACCTCGATGACCCGTCTGTCTTCCGGCCTGAAAATCAACAGCGCCAAGGACGACGCCGCCGGCCTGCAAATTGCCACTCGTATGACCTCGCAGATTCGCGGTCAGACCATGGCTATCAAGAACGCCAACGACGGTATCTCCATCGCCCAGACCGCTGAAGGTGCGATGCAAGAGCAGACCAACATCCTGCAGCGTATGCGTGAACTGGCCATCCAGGCCAACAATGCTTCGAACAGCGAAAAGGACCGCGATGCTCTGAACACTGAGTTCGCCTCGATGTCCGACGAGCTGACTCGTATCGCCAACAGCACCCAGCTGAACGGCAAGAACCTGCTCAACACCACTGCCACCTTGAGCTTCCAGGTTGGTTCCAACACCGGTACTGAAAACCAGATCTCCATCAAGCTGGCTAACCTGACTGCTTCCGCCCTGGGTGTTAACTCGGGTGCTATTGCGATTTCTGGTGCTGACAGCGCCATCAGCGCTAACTTCAGCGCTGCTGTGAACGCGATCGACTCCGCTCTGCAGACCATCAACAGCACCCGTGCTGACCTGGGTGCTGCCCAGAACCGTCTGACCAGCACCATCAACAACCTGCAAAACATCAACGAGAACGCCGAAGCCGCGCGTGGCCGTGTACAGGACACCGACTTCGCTGCTGAAACTGCCCAGCTGACCAAGCAGCAGACCCTGCAGCAAGCTTCGACCTCGGTTCTGGCCCAGGCCAACCAGCTGCCATCGGCAGTGCTGAAGCTGCTGGGCTAATCTGCCTAGTTGCTGGCGGGGAAGTGCCCTTGCGGTGCTTCCCCGCCTTTTCATTGCGAGGTGGTGGACATGGACATGAGCGTCAAGCTGAACCTGTCTTATCCGGCCGCACGTCCGGCCGAGCAGGTTGCCGAAAAACCGGTTGCCCGGTCGACGGAACAAGTAAAGCTCGAAGACGACAAAAAAGACCTTTACGCGGTGCAGGATGCCGATAAGGTCAAGAGTGCCGTCTCGGAGATCGAAAAATTCCTGAAGGCGTCCCAGCGCAACCTGGAATTTTCCACGGATGAAGAATCCGGCAAGATCGTTGTCAAAGTCATCGCTACCGACAGCGGTGAGTTGATTCGCCAGTTGCCCTCCGAGGAGGCCTTGCGGATTGCTCACAGTCTGAGCGATGTCAACAGTGTTCTGTTCAACGCCAAGGTATGATTGGCGGGGAACATCAATGAAGTGATGCATGTCTGTCCCGCAGGAGTGGGCTGACGGTTAACGAGAGGGAGAACAGCATGGCAAGCCCAATCGCCTCCAGTACTGGCCTAGGGTCCGGTCTGGACATCGGTTCGATCGTCAAGGTCCTGGTCCAGTCCGACACTGCCGCCAAACAGGCGCAGATTACCCGGCAGACCAGTAACAACAGTGCGATGATCTCCGGCATCGGCTCGCTGCGTAGTGCCCTTACGGCCTTCCAGGCCGCCATGACCAAGCTCAACGACAAGACCGCGCCATCGTTCAATGCCTACGCTGCTACTTCGGCCAATGACAAAGTCGTTAAGGTCACCTCGGGCAACACCGCGGTTGCCGGTAGTTACGACATCCAAGTGACAAAGCTGGCAACAGGCTCGAAGGTGGCCAGCCAGGCGTTTTCCGAAGGCGCCTCCAAAGCGGTCGCCGCGGGAACCCTGACGATCGAGCAAGGCGATCTCGCGGACGGCGGCAAGGCCTACACGATCGAGGTCGGTGCTGGCGCCACGCTGCAGAGCGTGCGCGACCAGATCAACAAGGAAATGAGTGCCAACGGCATCAGTGCCAACATCATTACGGATGAGGGTGGCGCTCGTCTGGTGTTGACGTCTTCAACGACTGGCAAGGGCAATGATCTCTCCTTGAAGGGAGATGTCGGTCAGACTGAGCTGGATATTGTCGGCACCCAGAAGATGGTAGGGACGGGTGCAGGTTATATCACCGATAAAGCCCAGGACGCCGAGTTGACGATCGATGGCCTGAAGATTACCAGTGCCACCAATACCATCAATGATGCAATCAGTGGTTTGAGCCTGGAGTTGGTCGGCGAGAGCACGGCAGCAACCAAAGTCACCGTAGCAGCCAACAATGATGGCTTGAAGACCTCCATCCAAAGTTTTGTCGATGCCTACAACGCGCTGCAGAAGGCTATTACGTCGCTGACTTCGACCAGTCGTGATGACGATGACAACCTGGTGCTGGGGCCGCTGACCAACGACCCTACCACCCGCTCGCTGTTGGGTGATATTCGCAAGGTGCTTTCCGAAGTGGGAGCAGGCGATCAGCTGACCACTCTGAGTCAGTTGGGTATCAACACACAAAAAGACGGCACTCTGGAGTTCAACAGCACCAAATTCGCCGCAGCGATGAATGACAAGAAGTTGGGAGCGGAAGTGCAGGAGTTGTTCACCGGCACGAATGGCATTTTCGAGCGGATGAACAAGGCCATTGACCCGTACAATGCCACTGATGGTAGTTTAGCTAGCCGTAATAGCGCATTGAACAACGTTGCCAAGAACTTGAGTGAGCAGCAGGCTGCCCTCGATCGGCGCACCGACTCGTTGACCGAATCACTGACCAAGAAATACGTGGCCTTGGACGCTGCCCTAGGCAAGATGAAAGCCCAGGCCGACCAGATCACGTCGATCTTCGAGGCGATCAACGCCCAGGCCAAGAAGTCCTGATTAGTTGAATCTGCCAAAAGCCCTGCGGCTTCCACTGGATGCCCCGGGCTTTTGGCTTTTCCCTAAAGTTTTTTGGCGTAGCGGCGATACACAGGGTATACGCAACCTTTTCCGCAGCAACGAGGTAGATCCATGAACCCGATGTTGGCCCTTCGTCAGTACCAGAAAGTCAACGGTGTGGCGCAGACGTCCGAAGCCAGTCCCCATCGCCTGGTGCAGATGCTCATGCAGGGCGGCCTTGATCGCATGGCACAGGCCAAGGGGGCGATCGCGCGCAATGATATCGCCCAGAAGGGCATTCTCATCGGCAAGGCCATCGACATCATCGGCGGCCTGCGCGAAGGCCTGGATCTGGAAAATCACGCCGACACCCTGGCCGACTTGGATAACCTGTACACCTACATGAGCCGTCGCTTGATCGAAGCGAACGTCAAAAATGACCCGGAGATCATCGACGAAGTGGCACGCCTACTGATCACCATCAAGGAAGGTTGGGACGCGATCGGCGACCAGTCGACGGCTTCCTGAGCCAGGAGAATGACATGAGCGAGGTTATCGCCCGTATCGAGCACACCCGAGAAGCCTTGCTGGCGGCGCTGGCCGATCGCGACTGGGGTGCAGTTGGCGAACTCGACCTGGAATGCCGGCTTTGTGTCGACGATGTGCTCGCCGAGGCCCGTGAAAACGAAGCGGAAGTTCGTAGCAGTCTGGAGCAGTTGATGGCGGTCTATCGGCAGCTAATCGACGTTGCAAGTGGCGAGCGTCAATCCTTGGTCGATGAAATGACGAAAATCCGTCAGGCGAAAAACGCCACAAAGGTATACCATTTGTTCAGCTGACGCTGAGCGAAATAGCAAGGCGCGGCGCCATAAATTTGACTGCCTTGAAGTTTTTGACTTTACTAGCAGCTGTTTTCGAATTTCTGACGTCCAAACACTGACCATTTCAGTCGGAATGATGTCGAGCACGCCCACGAGGCGCCGATATGACTAGGGAAGTTGCTATTGCATGTGGCGTGAAACCAAGATCCTGCTGATCGACGACGACAGCGCGCGCCGCCGCGACCTGGCGGTGGTGCTGAACTTTCTCGGCGAAGAAAACCTGGCATGCTCCAGCCATGACTGGCAGCAGGCGGTCGAGCCGTTGTCCTCGAGTCGCGAAGTGCTGTGCGTGCTCATCGGCACCGTGAACGCTCCGGGCAATCTTCCTGGGCTACTTAAGACAGTGGCTGCCTGGGATGAGTTCCTTCCTGTTCTACTTTTAGGTGAAATTTCTTCTGCAGACCTGTCGGAGGAGCTTCGCCGCCGCGTCCTTTCCAACCTGGAAATGCCGCCAAGCTACAGCCAGCTGCTCGATTCGCTGCACCGTGCCCAGGTCTATCGCGAGATGTACGACCAGGCGCGTGAGCGCGGCCGCCAGCGCGAACCCAACTTGTTCCGCAGCCTGGTCGGCACCAGTCGTGCCATCCAGCACGTGCGGCAGATGATGCAGCAGGTGGCCGATACCGACGCCAGTGTGCTGATCCTGGGAGAGTCAGGCACCGGCAAAGAGGTGGTCGCGCGCAACCTGCACTACCACTCCAAGCGCCGCGAAGCGCCGTTCGTGCCGGTCAACTGCGGCGCGATCCCTGCCGAGTTGCTGGAAAGCGAGCTGTTCGGCCACGAGAAGGGCGCCTTCACCGGGGCGATCACCAGCCGTGCCGGGCGTTTCGAGCTGGCCAACGGCGGCACCCTGTTCCTCGACGAAATCGGCGACATGCCGTTGCCGATGCAGGTCAAGCTGCTGCGCGTGCTGCAGGAGCGCACCTTCGAGCGCGTGGGCAGCAACAAGACCCAGAGCATCGATGTGCGCATCATCGCCGCTACGCACAAGAACCTCGAGAACATGATCGAGGACGGCACCTTCCGCGAAGACCTGTACTACCGGCTGAACGTGTTCCCCATCGAGATGGCGCCGCTGCGCGAGCGGGTGGAAGACATTCCGCTGCTGATGAACGAGCTGATCTCGCGCATGGAGCACGAGAAACGCGGTTCCATTCGCTTCAACTCCGCTTCGATCATGTCGTTGTGCCGGCACGGCTGGCCGGGCAACGTGCGTGAGCTGGCCAACCTGGTCGAGCGCATGGCGATCATGCACCCGTACGGGGTGATTGGCGTGTCCGAGCTGCCGAAGAAGTTTCGTTACGTCGATGACGAAGACGAGCAGATGGTCGATAGCCTGCGCACCGACCTGGAAGAGCGTGTGGCGATCAATGGCAATACGCCGAATTTCGGCAGTCATGCGATGCTGCCGCCTGAAGGCCTGGACCTGAAGGACTACCTGGGTAGCCTGGAGCAGGGCCTGATCCAGCAGGCGCTGGACGATGCCAACGGTATCGTTGCGCGCGCGGCTGAACGTTTGCGTATTCGTCGCACCACGTTGGTGGAGAAGATGCGCAAGTACGGCATGAGCCGCCAGGGGGGCGAGGAGCAGGCGGAGGATTGATGGGGGCGTCGGGGTGTTCACCTCGACCTTTCTAGTGCCTGTTAGATCGAGCGCCGCCCGCGCGGCGCATCGCGAGCTGGCGCTCGCTCCTACGTTTGTTTCGGGCCAGTGAGGCCTGTGACAGGCGCGCGCGACCGCCTTGTTCGTACGACGCGATATTGAGCCATGCGCCAAGGCATTCGCGCGCAAATCCCCCAGGAATAATTGGCCCGAAACAAACGTAGGAGCGAGCGCCAGCTCGCGATGCGCCGCGCGGGCGGCGCTCGATTTGCGCCCCCGCCATAAATCTCAAGCCAAGCGTTATGCCCCCATCCCCGGCACGGCTATTGCTACACCGCTGGCACCACACCGTTTTTATGACGGTCAGCCACGCGAGAGAGCACGATGCCCCAGGCCGCCAAACTATCCCGAGCCCCCGGTCCGCAGGGGCATACCCCGGTCGAGCAGGACAGCCGCCAGGGTATCGAGCACACCTTCGCCCTGTTCAATCAGGTGTCCAGCCAGCTGAGCCAGTCCTACAGCCTGCTCGAAGCCCGGGTCAGCGAGCTGAAGGGCGAACTGGCGGTGGTCAGCGCCCAGCGCATCGACGAACTGAGTGAAAAGGAACGCCTGGCCAACCGCCTGCAGAACCTGCTGGACCTGCTGCCTGGCGGGGTGATCGTGATCGATGGCCAAGGCCTTGTGCGTGAAGCCAACCCGGCCGCCTGCCAACTGCTCGGCGAGCCGTTGCTCGGCCAGCTGTGGCGCCAGGTGATCGCCCGCAGCTTTGCACCGCGCAAGGACGACGGCCATGAAGTCTCGCTACGCGACGGCCGCCGCCTGTCCATCGCCACCCGTTCCCTGGACGCCGAGCCTGGCCAGTTGGTGCTGCTCAACGACCTGACTGAAACCCGACGCCTGCAGGACCAGTTGGCGCGCCATGAGCGCCTGTCGGCGCTGGGGCGCATGGTCGCCTCGCTGGCGCATCAGATCCGTACCCCCTTGTCGGCAGCCATGCTCTACGCCAGCCATCTGGCCGACAGCGCGCACGCACTGGATGCCGAAACCCGCCAGCGCTTTGCCGAGACTTTGAAAGAGCGCCTGCACGAACTGGAACACCAGGTGCGCGACATGCTGGTATTCGCCCGTGGCGAGCTGCCGCTGGGCGATCGGCTCACCCCCAAGGCCCTGTTCCAGGCCTTGCAGCAGGCCGCCCAGGCCCATGTGCAGGGCCACGCGGTGCGCTGGCAGTGCGACAGCCACCTGGGTGAGCTGCTCTGCAATCGGGACACCCTGGTGGGGGCGTTGCTCAACCTGATCGAGAATGCCTTGCAGGCCAGCGAAGGCCCGGCGCAGTTGAAAGTGCACCTGTACCGCCGCCAGCGCACCCTGCACCTGTGCGTGAGTGATGCCGGCAGCGGCATCGACGCCAGCTTGTTGGCGCGCCTGGGTGAGCCGTTTCTGACCACCAAGGCCACCGGCACCGGCCTGGGGCTGGCGGTGGTCAAGGCGGTGGTGCGGGCGCACCAGGGCAGCCTGAGCCTGCGCTCCAAGGTCGGTCGTGGCACCTGCGTGCGGGTCGAGCTGCCGTTGATCGACGGGCAATTGGCGGAGGGCGTGTAATGGCGATCAAGGTGCTGCTGGTCGAGGATGACCGCGTATTGCGCCAGGCCCTGGGTGACACGCTGGCAATCGGCGGCTTTGCCTACCAGGCAGTCGGCAGTGCCGAGGAAGCCCTGGAGGCCGTGCACAATGGCGCCTTCAGCCTGGTGGTGAGCGATGTGAACATGCCCGGCATGGATGGCCACCAGTTGCTCGCGCAGTTGCGCCGCCAGCAACCACAGTTGCCGGTGTTGTTGATGACCGCGCATGCGGCGGTCGAGCGTGCGGTGGAGGCCATGCGCCAAGGGGCTGCCGATTACCTGGTCAAACCGTTCGAGCCCAAGGCGCTGCTCACCCTGGTCGAGCGGCATGCGGCCGGCCGGGTCACGGGCGAAGAGGGGCCGGTGGCCTGCGAGCCGGCTAGCCGCCAGCTTCTGGAGCTGGCGGCGCGCGTGGCGCGCAGCGATTCCACCGTGCTGATTTCCGGTGAGTCTGGTACGGGCAAGGAAGTGCTGGCGCGCTACATTCACCAGCAATCCCCGCGGGCGGCACAGCCCTTTGTGGCGATCAACTGTGCGGCGATCCCCGACAACATGCTCGAAGCCACCTTGTTCGGGCACGAAAAGGGCGCCTTTACCGGTGCCATTGCTTCCCAGCCCGGCAAGTTCGAGCAGGCCGAGGGCGGCACCTTGCTGCTCGACGAAATTTCGGAAATGCCCATGGCACTGCAGGCCAAGCTGTTACGGGTGCTGCAGGAGCGCGAGGTAGAGCGGGTAGGCGGGCGCAAGCCGGTCAGTCTCGACATTCGGGTATTGGCCACCACCAATCGCGACCTGGCTGGCGAGGTGGCCGCGGGGCGTTTCCGTGAAGACCTGTACTACCGGCTTTCGGTCTTCCCCCTGGCCTGGCGCCCGCTGCGCGAGCGCCCTGGCGACATTCTGCAACTGGCCGAGCGCCTGCTGGCGCGGCATGTGGCGAAGATGAAGCATGCCCCGGTGCGCTTGTCGGCGCAGGCACAGGCCTGTTTGCAAGGCTACGCCTGGCCGGGCAACGTCCGTGAACTGGACAACGCCCTGCAGCGGGCGCTGATTCTGCAGCAGGGCGGGGTGATCGAAGTGGCGGATTTCTGTCTGGCAGGCGCCATTCCCTTGTCAGCTGGCAATGAGCCATTACCGACAGCCGCCGCCGAAGCCAGCGGCCTGGGGGATGACATGCGCCGCCACGAGTACCAAATGATCATCGATACCCTGCGCGCCGAACGTGGCCGCCGCAAGGAAGCCGCCGAACGGCTCGGCATCAGCCCGCGCACCCTGCGCTACAAACTGGCGCAGATGCGCGATGCCGGGTTTGACGTCGAGGCCAGCTTGTTCGGCTGACAGGCCCAGTTCCAACGCGCGACGCGGCCTGTGTGGGAGCGGGCGCGCCCGCGAAGAATCCAACCCGCTGCATGGCACCGGCTGCGCCGGTGTTCGCGGGCAAGCCCGCACGGGGATCGCATCAGGGCTGACAGGTGTTTGCCACAAGGTATGCAGCGCCTGTTAGAGCGAGCGCCGCCCGCGCGGCGCATCGCGAGCTGCGCTCGCTCCTACGTTTGTTTCGGGCCAATTATTCCTGTGGGATTTGCGCGCGAACGCCTTGGCGCATGCCTCAAAATCGCGTCGTACGAACAAGGCGGCCGCGCGCATCTGGCACAGGGGTTACTGGCCCGAAACAAACGTAGGAGCGAGCGCAGCTCGCGATGCGCCGCGCGGGCGGCGCTCAATCTCACAGGCACTGAAGATGCAGCGGCTACCCTTGCCAGGAACCATAGAATCTCCCTCAGGGGTGTGATGTTGCCTGAACGATAGAGGCTGGCACCTTTGTTGCTTTACGTAGGCTATTCGCTGCATGGGTGTCAAAAAAATGCGGCCGCAGGAGAGAGAAGGGTCATGAGCCAAGGTGTTGAATTCAATCGTCTGATGCTGGATATGCGTGCCATGCAGGCCGACGCCATGTCGCTGCCCAAGGTCACCGCTGCACCCGAGCTGGCGCCCGGTCAAAGCACCTTTGCCGACATGCTCGGCCAGGCCATAGGCAAGGTTCATGAAACCCAGCAAGCCTCGACCCAGTTGGCCAACGCCTTCGAAATCGGCAAGAGCGGCGTCGACCTCACCGACGTGATGATCGCTTCGCAGAAGGCCAGCGTGTCGATGCAGGCCATGACCCAGGTACGCAACAAGCTGGTCCAGGCGTACCAGGACATCATGCAGATGCCGGTTTGAGGACGGATGTAACCCATGGCTGAAGCAGTCGTCGATAACGCCCCCGCCAAGGCTGGTTCGCCAGCGGCCAAGCCGCCGCTGTTCGGCATGGCGTTTCTGGAAAACATCGCGCAGATGCCCATGCTGCGGCAGGTCGGCCTCATGGTCGGCCTGGCGGCCAGCGTGGCGATCGGCTTTGCCGTGGTGCTGTGGTCGCAGCAACCCGATTACCGTCCGCTGTACGGCAGCTTGTCGGGCATGGACACCAAGCAGGTCATGGACACCCTGGCTGCGGCCGACATTCCGTACAACGTCGAACCCAATTCTGGCGCCTTGCTGGTCAAGTCCGATGACCTCGCCCGCGCACGCCTGAAACTGGCCGCGGCGGGCGTGGCACCAAGCGACGGCAACGTGGGCTTCGAACTGCTCGACAAGGAGCAGGGCCTGGGCACCAG
This sequence comes from Pseudomonas sp. PARCl1, assembly GCF_947311875.1. NCBI lineage: Bacteria > Pseudomonadati > Pseudomonadota > Gammaproteobacteria > Pseudomonadales > Pseudomonadaceae > Pseudomonas > Pseudomonas sp. PARCl1. Next base: position 52,505 of record NZ_CAMZMX010000017.1, on the reverse strand, counting down.
CCAGTTCATGGAGGCTACCCGCTACCGCCGCAGCCTGGAAGGCGAGCTGGCGCGCACCGTGTCGAGCCTGAACAACGTCAAGGCCGCCCGCGTTCACCTGGCCATTCCGAAAAGCTCGGTGTTCGTGCGCGACGAACGCAAGCCCAGCGCTTCGGTACTGGTCGAGTTGTACCCAGGCCGCGCCCTGGAGCCCGGGCAGGTGATGGCTATCGTCAACCTGGTCGCCACCAGCGTGCCGGAGCTGGACAAGTCACAGGTCACCGTGGTGGACCAGAAGGGCAACCTGCTGTCCGAGCAGATCCAGGATTCTGCGCTGACCCAGGCTGGCAAGCAGTTCGACTACAGCCGCCGGGTGGAAAGCATGCTCACCCAGCGTGTGCACAACATTTTGCAGCCGGTGCTGGGCAACGACCGCTACAAGGCCGAAGTGTCCGCCGACCTGGACTTCAGCGCGGTCGAGTCCACTTCCGAGCAGTTCAACCCCGACCAACCAGCGCTGCGCAGTGAGCAGTCGGTTGATGAGCAACGTGCCAGCAGCCAAGGCCCGCAGGGCGTGCCTGGGGCGCTGAGCAACCAGCCGCCCGGTGCGGCCACGGCGCCGCAGACCACCGGTGGCGCCGCCACCCCGGCAGCGGCCATTCAGCCTGGGCAACCGCTGGTCGATGCCAATGGCCAGCAGATCATGGACCCGGCCACCGGCCAGCCGATGCTCGCGCCGTACCCGTCGGACAAGCGTCAGCAAAGCACGAAGAACTTCGAGCTGGACCGCTCGATCAGCCACACCCGCCAGCAGCAAGGGCGCATGACCCGTCTGTCGGTGGCCGTGGTGGTCGACGACCAGGTCAAGATCGACCCGGCGACTGGTGACACCACCCGTGCCCCGTGGGGCAGCGAAGACCTGGCGCGCTTTACCCGCCTGGTGCAGGACGCCGTTGGTTTCGATGCCAGCCGTGGCGACAGCGTGACGGTGATCAACGTGCCGTTCGCGGCCGACCGTGGCGAGGAAATTGCCGACATCGCCTTTTACCAGCAGCCGTGGTTCTGGGATATCGTCAAGCAGGTGTTGGGCGTAGTGTTCATCCTGGTGCTGGTATTCGGTGTACTGCGGCCGGTGTTGAACAACATTACAGGGGGCGGCAAGCAAGCTGCCCCGGATAGCGACATGGAGCTGGGCGGCATGATGGGTCTGGATGGCGAACTGGCCAACGACCGCGTCAGCTTGGGTGGCCCGACAAGCATTCTGCTGCCTAGCCCAAGCGAGGGTTACGAGGCACAGCTCAACGCAATCAAAGGCCTGGTGGCCGAAGACCCGGGCCGTGTTGCCCAGGTCGTGAAAGAGTGGATCAACGCCGATGAGTGATAACCGAGCCGTTACCGCCAAGCTGAGCCGCGTGGACAAGGCGGCGATCCTGTTGCTTTCGCTGGGTGAAACCGATGCGGCTCAGGTGCTGCGGCACATGGGCCCCAAGGAGGTACAGCGGGTAGGTGTAGCCATGGCGCAGATGGGCAATGTGCACCGTGACCAGGTCGAGCAGGTGATGAGCGAGTTCGTCGACATTGTCGGCGACCAGACCAGCTTGGGCGTGGGCTCTGATGCCTATATCCGCAAGATGCTTAACCAGGCGCTGGGCGAGGACAAGGCCAACGGCCTGGTCGACCGCATCCTGCTGGGTGGCAACACCAGTGGCCTGGACAGCCTGAAGTGGATGGAGCCGCGCGCCGTGGCGGATGTGATCCGCTACGAGCACCCGCAGATCCAGGCCATCGTGGTCGCCTACCTCGACCCCGACCAGGCCGGCGAGGTACTGAGCAACTTCGACCACAAGGTGCGCCTGGACATCGTGCTGCGCGTGTCGTCGCTCAACACTGTGCAGCCAGCGGCCTTGAAGGAATTGAACCAGATTCTGGAGAAGCAGTTCTCGGGCAACTCCAACGCCGCGCGCACCACCCTGGGTGGCATCAAGCGCGCCGCCGACATCATGAACTTCCTCGACAGCTCCGTGGAAGGCGCGTTGATGGATGCGATCCGCGAAATCGACAGCGACCTGTCGGAGCAGATCGAAGACCTGATGTTCGTCTTCAACAACCTGGCCGATGTCGACGACCGCGGTATCCAGGCGCTGCTGCGCGAGGTGTCGTCGGACGTGCTGGTGGTATCGCTCAAGGGTGCCGACGAGCGCGTCAAGGACAAGATATTCAAGAACATGTCCAAGCGTGCCTCGGAGCTGCTGCGCGACGACCTGGAGGCCAAGGGCCCGGTGCGGGTCAGCGATGTGGAAACGGCGCAAAAGGAAATCCTCACCATTGCCCGGCGCATGGCCGAAGCCGGCGAGATCGTGCTTGGCGGCAAAGGCGCCGAGGAAATGATTTAAGCGGCAAGCTACAAGCGGCAAGCTAAAAGAAACAGCAGCCCTTGCGCAGCCTGCTTTTTCTTCAAACTTGCCGCTTGAAGCTTGCCGCTATGACCCACAGGCATTACCAATGTCCACCAAAGAACACCACCCCAGCGACCTGATCCGTGCCCGCGACCTCGAGGGCGTGGATGTATGGGCGTTGCCCAGTTTCGACCCGCAACCCGAGCCCCAACCTGAGCCAGAACCCGAGGTAATCGAGGACGAAATCGAGGAAGTGCCGCTGGAAGAAGTCCAGCCACTGACCCTGGAAGAGCTCGAAGCCATACGCCAGGAAGCCTACAACGAGGGCTTCGCCACCGGTGAGCGCGAGGGCTTCCATAGCACCCAGCTCAAGGTTCGCCAGGAGGCCGAAGAGGCGCTCAAGGCCAAGCTCGACAGTCTTGAGCGGCTGATGAGCAACCTGATGGCGCCGATTGCCGAGCAAGACACGCAGATCGAAAAGCAGCTGGTGCAGCTGGTCGCGCACATGACCCGCCAGGTGATCGGCCGTGAGCTGCGCACCGACTCCAGCCAGATCACCCAGGTGTTGCGCGAGGCACTCAAGTTGCTGCCCATGGGCGCGGACAACATTCGTATTCACCTCAACCCGCAGGATTTCGAGCTGGCCAAGGCCCTGCGCGAACGGCACGAGGAAAACTGGCGGCTATTGGAAGACAGCGCCTTGTTACCTGGGGGTTGCCGCATCGAAACCGCGCACAGTCGCATCGACGCGAGCATGGAAACGCGTACCGAAAAGGCCGTGGCGCAGTTGTTCGACCAGTTGCACGACCATTCCCTGCACCCGGCTCAACCCGACCTGGCGATAGACCTGGATGCGCCGCTCGAGCCTGCCGTGGACAACCCTGATGCGCCTTGAACGCACCAGTTTCAGCAAGCGTCTGGGCAGTTACGCCGAGGCCATTGCGCTGCCCGCCCAGCCCATCGTCGAAGGCCGCCTGCTGCGCATGGTCGGGCTTACCCTGGAGGCCGAAGGTCTGCGTGCCGCCGTTGGCAGCCGCTGCCTGGTGATCAACGACGACAGTTACCACCCGGTGCAGGTCGAGGCCGAGGTCATGGGCTTTGCCGGGTCCAAGGTGTTCCTCATGCCGGTGGGCAGCATTGTCGGCATTGCCCCGGGTGCACGCGTGGTGCCGCTGGATGACGGCGGCCGCCTGCCCATGGGCATGAGCATGCTCGGCCGGGTGCTGGACGGTGCGGGCCGCGCGCTGGATGGCAAGGGCGGAATGAAAGCCGAGGATTGGGTGCCGATGGACGGCCCGGTGATCAACCCGCTCAACCGCGACCCGATCAGCAAACCGCTGGATGTGGGTATTCGCAGCATCAACGGCCTGCTGACCGTCGGCCGGGGTCAGCGCCTGGGCCTGTTTGCCGGTACCGGCGTGGGTAAATCGGTATTGCTGGGCATGATGACCCGCTTCACCGAAGCGGAAATCATCGTGGTCGGCCTGATTGGCGAGCGGGGCCGCGAGGTCAAGGAATTCATCGAGCACATTCTCGGTGAGGAGGGCCTGAAGCGCTCCGTGGTGGTCGCCTCGCCGGCCGACGATGCCCCCCTGATGCGCCTGCGCGCCGCCATGTACTGCACGCGCATTGCCGAGTACTTCCGCGATAAAGGCAAGAATGTGCTGTTGCTGATGGATTCGCTGACCCGTTTTGCCCAGGCCCAGCGGGAAATTGCCCTGGCCATTGGCGAGCCGCCGGCCACGCGGGGTTATCCGCCGTCGGTGTTTGCCAAGCTGCCCAAGCTGGTGGAGCGGGCGGGTAATGGCTTGCCGGGCGGAGGGTCGATCACCGCGTTCTATACCGTGCTGTCCGAAGGTGACGATCAGCAAGACCCCATCGCGGATTCGGCGCGTGGTGTGCTTGACGGGCACTTCGTGCTGTCGCGGCGCCTCGCGGAGGAAGGCCATTACCCGGCCATCGATATCGAAGCCTCGATCAGCCGGGTGATGCCGCAGGTGGTGGATGCCGACCACTTGCGCCAGGCGCAGAAATTCAAGCAGCTGTGGTCGCGCTTGTCGCAAAGCCGCGACCTGATCAGCGTGGGTGCCTATGTGGCGGGCGGCGATCCGGAGACTGACCTGGCGATTGCCCTGCAGTCGAAGCTGGTGGGCTTCTTGCGCCAGGGCCTGCGTGAAAACGTGGGTATGGCGCTGAGCCGTGAAGAGCTGGGGGCGATCTTCACGCCCCCGGCCGGCTGATAGGCCATGGCCCTCCCTGGGCGCGCCGCGCGCCTGGCGCCGGTGGTGGACATGGCCGAAGAGGCCGAGCGCAAGGCCGCCCAGCGGCTGGGCCATTTCCAGCAGCAAGTTGCCGTCGCCCAGGCCAAGCTGGCCGAGCTGGAGCGGTTTCGCGAAGACTACCAGCAGCAGTGGCTCAACCGCGGTGGGCAGGGGGTCAATGGCAACTGGCTGGTGAACTACCAGCGCTTCCTTGGCCAGTTGGAAACGGCGATGACCCAGCAGCGGCAGAGCCTGGTCTGGCACCAGAACAACCTCGACAATGCCCGTGGTACGTGGCAGCAGGCCTACGCCCGGGTGGAGGGGCTGCGCAAGCTGGTGCAGCGCTACCTGGACGAGGCCCGCCGCGCCGAGGACAAGCGTGAGCAGCGCCTGCTGGACGAGTTGTCCCAGCGCCTGCCGCGGCAAGATCAGTTCTGAATCCGTGGCGTCGCTTTGTGAAGCGGCCTGTGGGCGCCGTGTTCTTGCCGCCCGTGCCATCGCCTGCTAAACCTTCAACAAGCTGTATTCGCCATCATCGAAGGAATCGCTCGCATGGCAGTGGAAACTGATCTCACGCAGGATGGGAAAACGTTGACGATCAAGATCAAAGGACGCTTCGATTTCAGCCAGCATCAGGAATTTCGCGGTGCTTATGAGCGCCAACCAGGCGGGCACGATCGCGTGGTTGTCGATTTGAAAGACACGACCCACCTCGACAGTTCGGCCCTGGGCATGCTGTTGCTGCTGCGTGACCATGCGGGCGAAACGGTCGAGGTGGAAGTGATGAATCCCAGCTCCGATGTGCGCAAGATTCTCGCCATCTCCAATTTCGAAAAACTCTTCAAGATCAGCTGAGCGCCGACATGCCGGCCGAACAGGCATTGACCGTACTGGTTGCCGAGGACGGTGCCGCCGACCGTCTGTTGCTGGCGCAGATCGTGCGCCGCCATGGGCACGAGGTTGTCACTGCGGAAAATGGTGAGCAGGCCGTGGCGCTGTTCGTCGAGCGGCGCCCGCAGTTGGTGCTGCTGGATGCGCTGATGCCGGTCATGGACGGCTTCGAGGCGGCGCGGCAGATCAAGGCCCTGGCCGGCGAGGCGCTGGTGCCGATCATTTTCCTCACCTCGCTGAACGAGGAGGAGGCCCTGGTGCGTTGCCTGGAAGCGGGCGGCGATGACTTCATGGCCAAGCCCTACAGCGCGGTAATACTGGCAGCCAAGATCCGCGCCATGGACCGCCTGCGTCGGTTGCAGGGTACCGTGCTGGCGCAGCGCGACCAGATCGCCCGGCACCACCACCACTTGCTCAACGAACAGCGGGTGGCCAAGGCCGTGTTCGACAAGGTGGCGCATGCCGGCTGCCTGGCGGCGCCGAACATCCGCTACCTGCAATCACCCTACGCCTTGTTCAATGGTGACCTGATGCTGGCGGCCTTCACGCCGGCCGGCGACATGCGTGTACTGCTGGGTGATTTTACCGGCCACGGCTTGCCGGCTGCGGTGGGTGCCATGCCGCTGGCGGAGGTGTTCTACGGCATGACCGCCAAGGGCTACGGCATGGCCGAGGTCCTGCGCGAGATGAACGCCAAGCTCAAGCGTATTCTGCCGGTCGACATGTTCTGCTGCGCGGTGCTGCTGAATCTGAGCATGCAGTGTGGCGCAGTAGAGGTATGGAATGGCGGCATGCCTGACGTCTACCACCTCTCGCTGGATGGCCAGGTGTTGTCGGTGCTGCAGTCTCGGCACCTGCCGCTGGGTATTCTGGCGGCCGAACGCTTCGATGCCAGCACAGAGATGTTGCCGCTGGTGCCAGGGGAGCGCCTGTTCCTGCTGTCGGACGGGGTGCTGGAAACTGCCGACGAGCAGGAGCGCCTGTTCGGCGAGCGGCGCCTGCGCGAGGTGCTGAACGCCAATCGTGACCCGGCCTGCTTGTTCGACGAGCTGCTGTTGGCCCTGGAGCGTTTTGGAGGGCACCCGCGCGACGATATCAGCCTGTGCGATATCCGCATGTTCGGTGCCAAAGAGCGGCCACCGATGCCGGTGGTGTACGCTGACAGCGGCCGGTCAAGCCCGCAGGACTGGTCGTTGGCGTTCGAGGTGCGGGGTGCCAGCCTCAAAAGTTTCAATCCGGTGCCCTACCTGGTGCAGTTGTTGCAGGAAATACCCGGCTTGCGAGCGCGCACTGGCCACTTGCACAGCGTGCTCAGCGAGTTGTATTCCAATGCGCTGGAGCATGGCGTGCTCGGTCTGGACTCGCAGCTCAAATGCGATGTGCAGGGCTTTGCCGACTATTATCAAGAACGGGCGCGGCGCCTGGCATCGCTGGCTGAAGGTTGTGTAAGCATCCGTTTCAGGGTTGAACCGTGTGGCCAGGGTGGGCGTCTGAGTATCGAAGTCAGCGACAGCGGTGCTGGTTTCGATGTGCCGAGCGTACTGGCACGGGCTGTGCCGGACCACGGCCTGAGTGGGCGTGGCCTGAAACTGGTGCGGCAGCTGGCCGGTGATGCGCGCTGGGCAGAGGGTGGGCGGTGTGCGCAGGTGGAATTCGAATGGTGAGCCCCGGGCGGGCTTGGGCATAATCTGCTTGATCAGGGAGTGAGCAAGTGATGGACATGCATATCGATCACCAGGTTCTCAAGGGCCTGCGTGAGGTCATGGAGGATGAGTATCTGACGTTGGTGGAGACGTTTCTCACGGACTCGGAGCGCCGCGTGGAGCAGCTACTCGCGGCGAAAAATGCGGCAGAACTCAGGATGGCTGCACACAGCTTCAAGGGCAGTAGCAGCAATATGGGCGCCATGGTGTTGGCCGGCCTGTGCCAGCAGCTTGAAGAGCGGGCGCGGCGGCCGCCGCTGTATGGCATCGAGGACCTGATCAGCCGCATTGATCGGGAGTATCAGGAGGTAAAGCGCTTTTATCGCGGTGAGAAAGATCGCATTTCTACCGGCTGACGACTAGTTGGCGCGAGTCTTGCTTTTCTCCGCCAGGAAGATACTCACGTTCTGGCGCGGAGACCGCTCGATGCCTGTCGCACCCAACCCTTTGCTGCAAGCCAATGCCCCCGCCAGTAGCGCGCGTTCAACTGCCCTGCAGGCAGACAAACCCGTGCAGGCGTTGGGCGACAAGGGCGACGGCTTCGACCAGGTCATGGCCCGGCAGCGGCGCAACCCGCCGGCTGGGCCCGATGACAAGGTTGCCCAGGCCAGGCCCAAGGACAAGCCGGAAGCGGCTGTTGGCGGCAAGAAAGACCCGGGCAGCAAGGCAGCGGTTGCCGATGACGGCAACAAATTGCCAGATGACGATACCGCCCAGGCCGATACCGGGCTGACGGACGCCAGCCTGGTGGCCGGGCAGGTCACCGATGGCCAGCCCGGCGGGCAGTTGATCCAGGCCCAGGCCGAGGCGGTGACGCCCGTGTTGCAAGCCGCCACGGCGCAAGCCCAACTGGCCACCGCAGTGCCGGCAGAACCCACCGAAGAAGCCTTCGACCCTGACGCCGACCCCTTGGCCAACCTGCCAACCCTGCGCCTGGCGCTGGAGCACAGCGCCCAGGCCAAAGGCAGTACTTCCGCACATGCCCTTGATCCGGCTCAGGCCCAGGGCGATGACGCCCGCGCTGCCGTCAATAGCTTGACGACTCTGGTCGAGCAAAGCGAGGGCGACGCTACCGAGTCCGGTGACGGGGCGTTCGGTGCCTTGCTCGAAGATGGCCTGAAAGACACCAAGAGCGCTGCCAGCGACACCCGTATCGACGACTTCGCCAATCGCCTGGCCAGCCTGACCCAGGCAGCCACGGCCAAGACCGCCAACGCGGTGCCGGCCAGTGCCAGCCCGCTGCACCAGCCCTTGCCGATGAACCAGAATGCGTGGGCTGAGGGCCTGGTCAACCGGGTCATGTACTTGTCCAGCCAGAATCTCAAGTCGGCGGATATCCAGCTGGAGCCGGCCGAGCTGGGCCGCCTGGACATTCGCGTCAATGTGGCGGCGGACCAGGCTACCCAGATCACGTTCATCAGCGGCCACGCGGGCGTGCGTGATGCCCTGGACAGCCAGGTGCACCGCCTGCGCGAGCTGTTCGCCCAGCAGGGGCTGGCGCAGCCCGACGTCAACGTCGCCGATCAGTCGCGGGGGCAGCAGCAGCAACAGGGCCAGGCACAGGACAGCAACCTGTCCGGGGTGGCGGCGCGACGGGCCGGGCAGGGTGGGGGCGAGGTTGTCGATAGCGCCCGGCCTGTGGAGCAGCAGGTGGTTGTCGGCGACAGTGCGATCGATTACTACGCCTGATGCCGGGTTGCCTGTTCCGGGCTGTTCGCGGGCTTGCCCGCTCCCACAGGGGTTTGCAACCTGTGCAGTACCTGTGGCAGGGGGCATGCCCGCGGATAAGACTGCAGCGCAGATCCTGCTGAAACCGAACCTCTGAATAAGCTGGCATAACACTTGCTCAGGCCAAGCCATCCTCCTTTGAACCCCCGATGGACGACGGATTATTGGCATGGCGAAGAGCGAAGCAGTCAAAGACCCCGCCACAAAAGGCAAACTCAAGCTGATCATCATGGCTGTCGTCGGCTTGTTGCTGGCGATTGGCCTTTCGGTGGGCGCTACCTGGTTCATCATGCACAAGAGCGAACCGGCGCCGGCCGCCGAGGCGGCAGCGAGCAACGTCAAGCCAGCAGCGATCTACCAGGCGCTGACCCCGGCCTTCGTGGTCAACTTCAACCAGAACGGGCGCCAGCGCTACATGCAGGTGAGCATCACCATGCAGGCGCGCAACCAGGCAGACCTGGATGCACTCAAGGTGCACATGCCGGTCATCCGCAACAACCTGGTGATGATGTTCTCCGGGCAGGGCTTCGACGCCCTCGCCAGCAGCCCTGTCGGCCAGGAAATGCTGCGCCAGAAAGCCACTGCCGTGGTCCAGGAAGTGGCGCAGAAGGAACTTGGCAAGCCGGTCATCGACCAGCTGCTGTTCACCAATTTCGTATTGCAGTAGGAGTCCGCCATGGCCGTACAGGACCTGCTGTCCCAGGATGAAATCGATGCCCTGTTGCACGGCGTCGACGACGGGCTGGTGCAGACCGAGACCGCCGCGGAGCCCGGCAGTATCAAAAGCTACGACCTGACCAGTCAGGACCGTATCGTGCGCGGTCGCATGCCGACCCTGGAAATGATCAACGAGCGTTTCGCCCGCTACACCCGCATCAGCATGTTCAACCTGCTGCGCCGCTCGGCCGACGTGGCCGTGGGTGGCGTGCAGGTGATGAAGTTCGGCGAGTACGTGCACTCGCTGTATGTGCCGACCAGCCTGAACCTGGTCAAGATCAAGCCATTGCGCGGCACTTCGCTGTTCATTCTCGACGCCAAGCTGGTGTTCAAGCTGGTGGACAATTTCTTCGGCGGCGATGGCCGCCATGCCAAGATCGAGGGCCGTGAGTTCACCCCCACCGAACTGCGCGTGGTACGCATGGTGCTGGACCAGTGCTTCGTCGACCTGAAGGAAGCCTGGCAGGCCATCATGCCGGTGTCTTTCGAGTACATGAACTCCGAGGTCAACCCGGCCATGGCCAACATCGTCGGCCCGAGCGAGGCAGTGGTGGTGTCCACCTTCCATATCGAGCTGGACGGTGGTGGCGGTGACCTGCACGTGACCATGCCGTATTCGATGATCGAGCCGGTGCGGGAAATGCTCGACGCCGGTTTCCAGTCCGACCTGGACGACCAGGACGAGCGTTGGGTCAAGGCCCTGCGCGAAGACGTGCTGGATGTTGCCGTGCCGATGACTGCCACCGTGGCCCGGCGCCAGTTGAAGCTGCGCGACATCCTGCACATGCAGCCTGGCGATGTGATACCGGTGGAGTTGCCCGAGCACCTGGTGTTGCGCGCCAATGGCGTGCCGGCGTTCAAGGCGCGGCTGGGCTCGCACAAGGGCAACCTGGCGCTGCAGATCATCGACCCGATCGAACGCCGCTGACGGCGTGCCGGTCGCCCCTAACGAATTGAATGCCTGTCGAGGAAACCATGGCTAACGAAAACGAGATCACCTCCCCAGAAGATCAGGCCTTGGCCGATGAGTGGGCCGCCGCGCTGGAAGAGACTGGTGCTGCCGGCCAGGCGGACATCGATGCGCTGCTGGGCGGTGACACCGGCAGCCACAGCGGCCCGGGCCGCCTGCCAATGGAAGAGTTCGCCAGCTCGCCCAAGCCGAACGAAAATGTCAGCCTCGAAGGCCCGAACCTGGATGTGATCCTGGATATCCCGGTGAACATCTCCATGGAAGTGGGCAGCACCGAGATCAACATCCGCAACCTGCTGCAGCTCAACCAGGGTTCGGTCATCGAGCTTGACCGCCTGGCCGGCGAGCCACTGGACGTGCTGGTCAACGGTACGTTGATCGCCCATGGCGAAGTGGTGGTGGTCAACGAGAAGTTCGGCATTCGCCTGACCGACGTGATCAGCCCCAGCGAACGCATCAAGAAGTTGCGCTGAGTGAAGGCCACGATACGCACCATCGCGGCACTTGCGGCCTTGTTGGGCAGCCACGCCTGCCTGGCAGCGGCCACCCCCACGGCCACGCCGGCAGCGGCGCCTGGCAGCCTGGGCGGGCAACTGGCGCAGATGGTCTTCGGCCTGCTGCTGGTGGTTGGCCTGATTTTCTTCCTGGCCTGGCTGCTGCGGCGTTTGCAGAGCACGGCGGTGAAGGGTGGGCAGGTGATCGAGATCGTCGGCAGCCGCGCCATCGGCCCGCGCGACCGCCTGTTGCTGGTGCAGGTGGGCAAGGAGCAGATACTGATAGGCCACACCCCGGGCAGCATCGAGGTATTGCATGTGCTGGCAGAGCCGGTGCAGGTGCCGGAAAACGCTCGCCAGGCGACGCCGGAGTTTGCCCAGCGGTTGATGGAGTTGATGGGCAAGAACCCTAAGGACAACAGGTGATGAGCGGCGCGCTGCGTAGGTTGTTGGGGCCGTTGTTGACAGTGGCGCTGTTGCTGGCCGCGCCGTTGGCGTTGGCCGCCGACCCGTTGTCGATTCCGGCCATTACCCTGTCCAATACTGCGGACGGGCAGCAGGAATATTCGGTCAGCCTGCAAATCCTGCTGATCATGACGGCGCTGAGCTTTATTCCAGCGTTCGTCATCCTCATGACCAGCTTCACCCGTATCATCATCGTGTTCTCGATCCTGCGCCAGGCCCTGGGCTTGCAGCAGACACCGTCGAACCAGCTGCTGACCGGCATGGCGCTGTTCCTGACGATGTTCATCATGGCCCCGGTGTTCGACCGGGTGAACCAGGATGCCTTGCAGCCTTACCTGAAAGAACAGATGACCGCTCAGCAGGCCATCGACAAGGCCCAGGGCCCGCTCAAGGACTTCATGCTGGCGCAAACCCGGCAAAGCGACCTGGACCTGTTCATGCGCTTGTCCAAGCGCACCGACATTGCCGGGCCCGATCAGGTGCCGCTGACCATCTTGGTGCCCGCATTCGTCACCTCCGAGCTGAAAACGGCGTTCCAGATCGGCTTCATGATTTTCATCCCGTTCCTGATCATCGACATGGTGGTGGCCAGTGTGCTGATGGCGATGGGTATGATGATGCTGTCGCCGCTGATCATTTCGCTGCCGTTCAAGATCATGCTGTTCGTGCTGGTCGATGGCTGGGCGCTGATCATGGGCACCCTGGCCAGCAGTTTCGGCGGCGTCTGACGCCGTCAAGGAGAGCCGCCGATGACACCTGAAGTCGCTGTCGACCTGTTCCGTGATGCCCTGTGGCTGACCACCCTGATGGTGGCCGTGCTGGTGGTGCCAAGCCTGCTGGTGGGCCTGGTGGTGGCGATGTTCCAGGCCGCCACGCAGATCAACGAACAGACCCTGAGCTTTCTGCCGCGCCTGCTGGTGATGCTGATCACGCTGATCGTTGCCGGGCCGTGGCTGGTGCAGAAGTTCATGGAGTACATCACCACGCTCTACACCAACATTCCGCAGCTCATAGGTTGATGCGCGGATGCTGGAGCTGACCGATACGCAGATCGGCACCTGGGTCGCCACCTTCATCCTGCCGTTGTTCAGGGTGACGGCGGTGTTGATGACCATGCCGATCTTCGGTACCCGCATGCTGCCGGCGCGGGTGCGCCTGTACGTGGCCGTGGCCATTACCGTGGTCATCGTGCCGGCGTTGCCACCGCTGCCTGAATTCGACCCGCTGAGCCTGCGCGGCCTGCTGCTGTGCGCCGAACAGATCATCGTCGGGACGTTGTTCGGCCTGGCGTTGCAGTTGCTGTTCCAGGCGTTCGTGATTGCCGGGCAGATTGTTGCGGTGCAGATGGGTATGGCCTTCGCCTCCATGGTCGACCCGGGGAACGGGGTCAACGTTACGGTGATCAGCCAGTTCATGACGATGCTGGTGAGTGTGCTGTTCCTGTTGATGAACGGCCACCTGGTGGTGTTCGAGGTGCTGACCGAAAGCTTCACCACGTTGCCGGTGGGCAATGCGCTGGTGGTCAACCACTTCTGGGAGCTCGCCGGGCGCATGGGTTGGGTGTTCGGTGCCGGCTTGCTGTTGATCCTGCCGGTGATTGCGGCGTTGCTGGTGGTGAACATTGCCTTTGGGGTGATGACCCGTGCGGCGCCGCAGCTGAACATTTTCTCCATCGGTTTCCCGTTGACCCTGGTCATGGGCATGTTCATCTTCTGGGTCGGCCTGGCCGATGTGCTGTCGCACTACCAGGCATTGGCCAGCGAAACGCTGCAGTGGCTGCGTGAATTGGCAAGGGCGGGCTGAGCATGGCTGAGAGCGAAAGCGGCCAGGACAAAACGGAAGACCCCACCGAGAAACGCAAGCGCGACTCCCGGGAAAAAGGCGAGGTCGCCCGCTCCAAGGAGTTGAACACGGTGGCGGTGACCCTGGCCGGCGCGGGTGGGCTGCTGGCGTTTGGCGGCCACTTGGCCGAAACCCTGCTGGCGTTGATGCGCATGAATTTCAGCCTGACCCGCGACATCATCGTGGACGAGCGGGCGATGGGCGCGTTTCTGCTGGCCTCGGGCAAGATGGCCATCTGGGCCGTGCAGCCGGTGCTGATCCTGCTGTTCGTGATCTCCTTCGTGGCGCCCATCGCGCTGAGCGGCTTCCTGTTCTCGGGCAGTTTGCTGCAGCCGAAATTCAGTCGCATGAATCCGTTGTCAGGCATCAAGCGCATGTTCTCGATGCATGCCTTGACCGAATTGCTGAAGGCGCTGGCCAAGTTTTTCGTGATCTTGGTAGTGGCGGTGGTGGTACTGATCAACGACCGTCAGGCGCTGCTGTCGATTGCCAACGAGCCGCTGGAGCAGGCGATCATTCACAGCCTGCAGGTGGTGGGCTGGAGTGCCTTGTGGATGTCGGCCGGGTTGTTGCTGATCGCGGCTGCGGATGTGCCGTTCCAGTTGTACCAGACGCACAAGAAACTGAAGATGACCAAGCAGGAAGTGCGCGACGAGTACAAGGACAGCGAGGGCAAGCCCGAGGTCAAGCAGCGTATTCGCCAGCTGCAGCGCGAAGTGTCGCAGCGGCGCATGATGGCGGCGGTGCCGCAGGCCGACGTGATCATCACCAACCCGACCCACTATGCGGTGGCCTTGCAGTATGACCCGGAGAAGGGTGGGGTGGCGCCGTTGCTGTTGGCCAAGGGCACGGATTTCATTGCCTTGAAGATTCGCGAAATTGGCGTGGAGCATAAGGTTCAGATCCTGGAATCGCCGGCCTTGGCGCGGGCGATCTATTACTCGACCGAGATCGAGCAGGAAATCCCCGCCGGCCTGTACCTGGCTGTGGCGCAGGTGCTGGCCTATGTGTTCCAGATCCGCCAGTACCGTGCGGGCAAGGGCAAGCGCCCTGAGCCGTTGAAGGATGACCTGCCGATCCCGCCAGACCTGCGCCGCGACAGTTGACCTTGTGCCAGGGCCTCTGGCCCTTTCGTTGACTCGCCTGCTCCCTCGGGTGCGACGCTGCCATTGAGCTCAGGCATCAGAGATGACACTCAGCAATTAGTCAATTTTTTCAATTGGTATTTTTGTCAGTTGTAGGCAGTGCGAAGGGTTGTGAATATTGTCACTCTGCACTAGGAGGGGCTTGCCATGAATTCACCTCGCCATGAATCCGCGACAACTGTGACGATCGGCTTATCAGAAAAAAACAACAAGACTGAGCGTACTGATGTGCGACAGCACTTTGCATTCACCCCGTATGGCTTTGCAGGGGGCTTGTTCTGTTATTTTTCATCCCTGGGATTCAATGGGCAGTGGGCAGAGGCACTGGCGAATTTATATTTTTTGGGTGCGGGTCGTCGGGGATATAGCACGGTTCTGATGAGGTTCCTAAGCTCTGATCGTGCCAGCCCATTTCGAGCAGGTGGCATCAACCCCTATGCATATTGTGAGGGCGATCCTGTCAATTACCACGATAACTCCGGGCTCAACCGTCGTCCTTCAATACGTAGGCACTGGATGAGCCCCAGTTTCGTAGAAGGCGGGCTTCAAAACAAAGGAAGGGCAGACGCCCGACCCTATCAAGTGGGGCAGCGCCGCCATTCGTTTAATGGATTTGATCGACCAGAGTCGAAAGCGCTCGTTGGGTTTCATGCTTCGAGAACGGAATATGCTGAAGCTATGACCGGAACTTTACAGGGCCGTAAAGACGTCTTGATGACTCCGCTTTCTCAGCATAAAAAATTCGGAGTGGATCCGCATTATTTCAGACCTGATAATGAGTTTGGAGCAGGTTTTTACGCTGGGGAGTATGGTGTTGCCAAGTTTTATGCAGCTAAGCGGGGCGCCCAGAGCCAATCCTCTACCACGGTGTTCAGTGTCTATGTAGACAACGCAGTAGGTATGCAGCCCGGCTTGCACTACCATGCAGGCTTGCTGAAGCACGGTGCGAAGCCTCCCTATCCGGAAACGCCCTATTTTTTTCAGTTCGCATTATTGCGAAGAGTGATATCGCGCGTTTCGCTTAAAATGGGAGTGGTGCGTGGTGAATCCCCGGTGCCGCTGAGGCCCAACGAAGTCTGACGCTATCAGTGGTTTGCCTCCTATGGATAGCAACCGGAGCACATGAAAGACAACCTGCGATTCCTGTCGGATCTGCGCCATTACTATTGACCTTGTGTCAGGGCTTATGGCCTTTTCGCGGGTAACCCGCTCCCACAGGCATTTCACGGATCTCAAACCCTATGCGGTACCAGTGGGAGATCACCCAGCACTACGGGCTGCGCTGTCGCGCAGAGAACTCGATTCGTAAGCGCGACGCTGCCTGTGTGAGAGCGGGCTAGTCGAGGCGTCGAACCGCCGCGACGAATCAAACGCGGTGGCTGGCACCGGCTACGCCGGTGTTCGCGGGCATGCCCGCTCCCACAGAGACCTCGCTAAATCCATAAGTTATGTGTTGCTCTATAAGGGCGGTTCACCCGCGAAGCGGCCGGCACACACAACATAAATCTTCTGTTGCGCAAAGTTGGAAGGCTTCTTGCAATGCCAGCCGCAGATGCCCCTTGGGCGTCAAAGTTTTGCATCAAGAGGACTCGCGGTGGATCGCACTCAGTTAATCAGCAACGCCCGTCATAACCTGGCCGGGCTCGGTCGGGGCAACCTGGGTGTACCGCTGCTGCTGCTGGTGATGTTGGCAATGATGATGTTGCCGATACCACCGTTCCTGCTCGACGTGTTCTTCACCTTCAACATCGCCTTGTCGATCGTGGTGCTGCTGGTCTGCGTCTACGCCCTGCGCCCGCTCGACTTCGCTGCATTCCCCACCATCCTGCTGGTGGCCACGCTGCTGCGCCTGGCGCTGAACGTGGCTTCCACGCGGGTGGTCATGCTGCACGGCCAGGAAGGCCACGGCGCCGCCGGCAAGGTGATCCAGGCCTTCGGCGAGGTGGTGATCGGCGGTAACTACGTGGTCGGTGCGGTGGTCTTCGCCATCCTCATGATCATCAACTTCGTGGTGGTGACCAAGGGCGCCGGGCGTATCTCGGAGGTGAGCGCGCGCTTCACCCTCGACGCCATGCCCGGCAAGCAGATGGCGATCGACGCCGACCTCAATGCCGGCCTCATCGACCAGGCCCAGGCCAAGCACCGTCGTGCAGAGGTGGCCCAGGAGGCCGAGTTCTACGGTTCGATGGACGGTGCCAGCAAGTTCGTGCGCGGTGACGCCATCGCCGGCTTGCTGATCCTGTTCATCAACCTGATCGGTGGCATGCTGATCGGCATGCTGCAGCATGGCATGAGCTTCGGCGATGCCGGCAAGGTGTACGCCCTGCTGACCATCGGTGACGGTTTGGTGGCGCAATTGCCATCACTGCTGTTGTCGACTGCTGCGGCGATCATGGTCACCCGCGCCTCGGGCTCGGAGGACATGGGCAAACTGATCAACCGGCAGATGTTCGACTCGCCCAAGGCGTTGGCGGTGTCTGCGGGGTTGATGATTGTCATGGGGCTGGTGCCGGGCATGCCACACGTCGCCTTCATCGGCCTGGGTCTGCTGGCCGGTGGCGGGGCTTATCTTGTATGGAAGAAACAACAGAAGGCCAAGGCCCAGGCCTTGCAGGAGGCGCAGCGCCAGCAAGACCTGCTGCCTTCGCCGCAGCGGGCGCTGGAAACCAAGGAGCTGGGCTGGGACGATGTGACACCGATCGACATGATCGGCCTGGAAGTCGGCTACCGGCTGATCCCCCTGGTGGACCGCAACCAGGGTGGTCAGTTGCTGGCGCGAATCAAGGGCGTGCGCAAGAAGCTGTCGCAGGACCTGGGCTTCCTCATGCCCACGGTGCATATTCGCGACAACCTTGACCTGCAACCCAGCGCCTATCGCCTGACGCTGATGGGGGTGATCCTGGCGGAGGCCGAGATCTACCCGGACCGCGAGCTGGCGATCAACCCGGGGCAGGTGTTCGGCACCCTCAACGGCATTGCCGCACGTGACCCGGCGTTTGGCCTGGAGGCGGTGTGGATCGACGTGGGCCAGCGCTCGCAGGCGCAGTCGCTGGGCTACACCGTGGTCGATGCCAGTACGGTAGTGGCCACCCACCTCAACCAGATCCTGCAGAAGCACTGCCATGAACTGATTGGCCACGAAGAGGTCCAGCAACTGTTGCAGGTGTTGGCCAAGGCTTCGCCTAAACTTGCAGAAGAACTGGTGCCGGGTGTCATTTCCTTGTCGGGGCTGCTCAAGGTCTTGCAGGCCCTGTTGTCGGAACAGGTACCCGTGCGCGATATTCGCAGTATTGCCGAAGCAATCGCGAACAACGCTGGCAAGAGTCAAGATACCGCCGCGCTGGTTGCGGCGGTGCGCGTCGGATTGTGTCGCGCCATCGTGCAAAGCATTGTCGGCGTTGAGTCGGAGCTCCCGGTGATCACCCTGGAGCCAAGGTTGGAACAGATTTTGCTCAATAGTCTGCAACGCGCCGGGCAAGGCCAGGAAGACGGTGTTCTTCTGGAACCGAGCATGGCCGAAAAGCTGCAACGTTCGCTGATCGAAGCGGCCCAGCGCCAGGAAATGCAGGGCCAGCCGGCCATCCTGCTGGTCGCCGGCCCGATCCGCGCCATGCTGTCGCGTTTCGGTCGCCTGGCTGTACCGAATTTGCATGTGCTGGCGTATCAGGAAATACCGGACAACAAGCAAGTCACCATCGTTGCCACCGTGGGCCCTAACGGCTGAGGTAGTGGATAATGCAAGTTAAGCGATTTTTCGCCGCCGATATGCGTCAGGCCATGAAACTGGTCCGTGATGAGCTGGGCGCCGATGCCGCGATCATTGGCAACCGTCGCATTGCCGGTGGTGTCGAGCTGACGGCCGCGCTGGACTACAAGCTGTCCGCCCTGGCCCCGCGCGTGCCCAATGCCGAGCTGGAAGAAGAGCTGCGCAAGACCCACACGCGCATTGCCACGGCCCAGGCCGAGCTGGGCCACCGCCAGGACAGCAGCGATAACAACCGCCAATTGTTCGCCGGGCAGTCGCTGACCGCTGCCGAGCCGCTGGTCGAGCCCCATGTCGAGGCTCCACAGGCGGCGGCCGCCACGGCGCCGGCGCCCGTTGACCCGCGCCTGTTCGATGCCATGCGCTCCGAACTGTCGGGCCTGCGCGAACTGCTGGAAGTGCAGCTCGGCTCGCTGGCCTGGACCCAGCTGCAGGGCAGCAAGCCACAACAGGCCAACATCTGGCGGCGCCTGCAGCGCATTGGCCTGTCCGGGCCGATTGCCCGCGAGTTGCTGGAGCTGACCGCCGAAATCGAAGAGCCACGCCATGCCTGGCGCATGTTGCTGGCGCACTTGGCGCGCATGATCGAAATTCCCGAGGTAGAGCCGATCGAAGAAGGCGGTGTGATCGCCATGGTCGGCCCGGCCGGCATGGGCAAGACCACCACCCTGGCCAAGCTGGCGGCGCGCTACGTGCTCAAGTACGGCGCGCAGAACATGGCGCTGGTGAGCATGGACAGCTTCCGCATCGGTGCCCAGGAGCAGCTCAAGACCCTTGGCCGCATCCTCAATGTCCCAGTCACCTATGTCGACCCAGGCCAGTCGCTGGCGGCAGCGCTGGAGCCGCTGCTGCGCAAGCGTGTGGTGCTGATCGACACCGCCGGCCTGCAGGCCAGCGACCCGGCCCTGCGCTTGCAGCTGGAAACCCTGGCCGGCCGTGGCATCGCCGCCAAGAATTACCTGGTACTGGCCACCACCAGCCAGAAGCAGGTGTTGACCGCCGCCTACCACAGCTACAAGCGCTGTGGCCTGGCCGGCTGCATCCTGACCAAGCTCGATGAAACGGCAAGCCTTGGCGATGTGTTGAGCCTTGCCATCAGTCATGATTTGCCTGTGGCCTATCTTACCGACGGCCCGCGCATTCCTGACGACCTGCACCTGCCCCGGGGGCACCAGCTGGTGTCCCGCGCGGTCAATGTGCAGCAGCAGGAGGAGCCCAGCGAAGAGGCAATGGCCGACATGTTCGCTGATCTCTACCACAACCCACGGCGAGCGGGTTGAGTATGAAACGTGTGCAAAGTAGCTATGCCAAGGGGTACGCAGAATTGCCCTACGTGTGGCCTGGGTCCCAGCGATACAAGGTAAATTACAAACATGGGTAGCATGCATCCCGTACAGGTGATCGCCGTGACCGGTGGCAAAGGTGGCGTCGGCAAGACTAACGTTTCAGTGAACCTGTCCCTGGCGTTGGCCGAACTCGGCCGCAGGGTCATGTTGCTGGATGCCGACCTGGGCCTGGCCAATGTCGACGTGTTGCTGGGCCTGACGCCCAAACGGACCCTGGCCGATGTCATCGAAGGGCGCTGCGAGCTGCGTGACGTGATATTGCAGGGCCCTGGCGGTGTGCGCATCGTACCGGCTGCCTCCGGTACGCAGAGCATGGTCCACCTGGCGCCGGCCCAGCATGCCGGGCTGATCCAGGCGTTCAGCGAAGTCGGCGACAACCTCGATGTACTGGTCATCGATACCGCTGCGGGTATCGGTGAGTCGGTCGTCAGCTTTGTCCGTGCCGCCCAGGAAGTGCTGCTGGTGGTGTGCGACGAGCCGACCTCGATCACCGATGCCTACGCGCTGATCAAGCTGCTCAACCGTGACTACGGCATGAACCGCTTCCGCGTGCTGGCCAACATGGCCCAGAGCCCTCAGGAAGGGCGCAACCTGTTTGCCAAGCTGACCAAGGTCACCGACCGTTTCCTGGATGTCGCCCTGCAGTACGTAGGCGCCGTGCCCTACGACGAGTGCGTGCGCAAGGCGGTGCAGAAGCAGCGTGCCGTGTACGAAGCCTTCCCACGCTCCAAGTGCGCGCTGGCCTTCAAGGCGATTGCCCAGAAGGTCGACAGCTGGCCGCTGCCGGCCAACCCACGTGGCCACCTGGAGTTCTTCGTCGAGCGCCTGGTGCAGCCGACCAGCGCGGGACCGGTGCTATGAACGCCAGCGGGTTCAAGATGTACAGCCGGGCGGCGAAAGACGCCCAGTACGAGTTGATCGAACGCTACGCCCCCCTGGTCAAGCGCATCGCCTACCACCTGTTGGCGCGCTTGCCGGCCAACGTGCAGGTCGAGGACCTGATCCAGGCCGGCATGATCGGCCTGCTGGAAGTGGCCAACAAGTACGACGCCAGCAAGGGCGCCAGCTTTGAAACCTATGCCGGCATTCGTATCCGCGGCGCCATGCTCGACGAAGTGCGCAAAGGCGACTGGGCACCCCGCTCGGTGCACCGCAACACCCGCATGGTCAGCGACGCGATGCGCGCCGTGGAGGCCAGAACCGGCCGTGACGCTAAAGATCATGAAGTTGCTGCCGAACTCCAATTGAGCCTCGATGATTACTACGCGATCCTCAACGATACCTTGGGCAGCCGTTTGTTCAGCTTCGATGACCTGCTGCAGGACGGTGAGCACGAAGGGCTGCATGAAGACGGCGCCAGCGGCCAGGTCGAACCTGCTCGGGGCCTCGAGGAGGAGCGCTTCCAGCTAGCCCTGACCGAGGCCATCGCCAACCTGCCCGAGCGTGAACGCCTGGTGCTGGCGCTGTACTACGACGAAGAGCTCAACCTCAAGGAGATCGGTGAGGTGCTGGGGGTCAGCGAGTCGCGGGTCAGCCAGTTGCACAGCCAGTGTGCCGCGCGTCTGCGTAGCCGCCTGGGGGAATGGCGGGCGCGCTGAGCCTGCTGGGGTTGCGGCTGTTTCCACGCGGTTTTCCACGTTGTACCGAATTGATTGAATGCGCGCTCGGGGCCGAGCGCGTTTGAGACTGCTTGGAGGTCTACTTGAACAAAGACATGAAAATCCTCATCGTTGACGACTTTTCGACGATGCGGCGGATCATCAAGAACCTGTTGCGTGACCTGGGCTTCACCAACACCGATGAGGCCGACGACGGCACCACGGCGCTGCCGATGCTGGAAAACGGCCATTACGACTTCCTGGTGACCGACTGGAACATGCCTGGCATGTCCGGCATCGACCTGCTGCGCAAGGTGCGTGCCCACGACCGGCTGAAAACCATGCCCGTGCTGATGGTGACCGCCGAAGCCAAGCGCGACCAGATCATTGAAGCGGCCCAGGCCGGCGTCAATGGTTACGTGGTCAAGCCGTTCACGGCACAGGTGCTCAAAGAAAAGATCGAGAAGATCTTCGAACGCGTCAACGGCTGAGTCACGTCAGGGGGCGCGCCATGGATTCATCACATAACTCTTTGGGCGAGTTCGAATCGACCCTGAAGAAACATGCCCAGGAGTTGGTCGAAAGCCTGGAGCGGGGCCGTTTCGGCGAGGCGGTGCAGCTGATTCACGAGCTGAACCAGACCCGCGACCGCGGCCTGTACCAGGAAGTCGGCAAGCTGACCCGCGAGCTGCACAGTGCCATCGTCAGTTTCCAGATCGACCCGACCATGCCGCAGGCCGAAGAGGTGTCGCAGATTACCGATGCCACCGAGCGCCTGTCCTATGTGGTCAAGCTCACGGAAGGCGCGGCCAACCGCACCATGGACCTGGTCGAGGCAAGCACCCCGGTGCTCAACGACCTGGCCAGCGAGGCCAAGGCCCTGAGCACCGACTGGCAACGCTTCATGCGCCGCGAAGTGGCGGCGGAAGAATTCCGCGACCTGGTCAAGCGGGTCGACAGTTTCCTCACGCACAGCGCCGAAGGTAATCGCAAGGTCGCCGGCCACCTCAATGACATTCTGCTGGCCCAGGACTATCAGGACCTGACCGGGCAGGTGATCAAGCGCGTCACCAACCTGGTGACCGAAGTGGAAAGCAACCTGCTCAAGTTGGTGCTGATGGCCAGTCAGGTCGACCGCTTTGCGGGCATTCAGCATGACCACGATCAATTGCGCGCAGAAAAAGATCGAGAAAAACATCCGACTCGGGGTGAAGGTCCGCAGATTCATGCCGATAAGCGTGAAGACGTCGTGTCCGGCCAGGACGACGTCGATGATCTGCTGTCCAGCCTGGGTTTTTAAGGAGCACCTTTGATGAGCTTCGGCGCCGATGAAGAAATCCTCCAGGATTTCCTGGTAGAAGCCGGCGAAATTCTTGAGCAACTGTCCGAGCAATTGGTCGAGCTGGAAAGCCGGCCCGACGATGCCGACCTGCTCAATGCGATCTTTCGCGGTTTCCACACTGTAAAAGGGGGCGCCGGCTTCCTCCAGCTGAACGAGCTGGTGGAGTGCTGCCATATCGCCGAGAACGTGTTCGACGTGCTGCGCAAAGGTGAGCGTCGGGTTGACGCGGAGCTGATGGACGTAGTGCTCGAGGCACTGGACACGGTCAACAGCATGTTTGGCCAGGTGCGCGAGCGCGCTGAAGTCACGCCGGCAACCCCCGAGCTGCTGGCGGCCTTGGCGCGCCTTGCCGAGCCGGGTGCGGCGCAACCGCAGGGTGGCGAAGAAGCGGTGGTGCCGGTGGCTGCGGCGCAAGCGCCTGCCGCGGCACCGGTGGTGGACCAGGAGCAGCACCAGGACATCACCGACAGCGAGTTCGAGCAGTTGCTCGATTCGCTCGATGCGGTCAAGGCACAAGCTGCGGCCGAGGAACAGCTGCAAGGCGAGAGCGTGAGTGGTGGCGGTGATGAAATCACCGATGCCGAGTTCGAATCGCTGCTCGACCAGTTGCATGGCAAAGGCCAGTTCACTGCCGAAGTTGCAGCGCCGGCTGCTGCCGTCAGCCATGAAGCGGCCAGTGACGAAATCACCGATGCCGAATTCGAGTCGCTGCTCGACCAGCTCCACGGCAAAGGCACCTTCCAGGCCGATGCCCTGCCTGCAGCCAAGGCGGCACCTGCCGAGGTGGCGCCTGACAGCACCGCCAGCGCCACCAGCGACGAAATCAGCGAGCATGAATTCGAAGCGCTGCTGGACCAGTTGCATGGCAAGGGCAAATTCGGCGGTGACGTCGCAGCAGTCCAGGCACCGCCTGCGGCCAAGGCGCCGGCAGCGGCCAAGCCGCAAAGCCCGGCGGCCGCCCAGCCAGCTGCGGCTCCTGCACCTGCGCCAGTGCCCGCGGCTGCGAGCAAACCTGCTGCAGCTGCGCGCACGCCGGCCCCGGTCGCCGACAAGCATGCGGTCAGCGAAGCGGAAACCACCGTACGCGTCGACACGGCGCGCCTGGACGAGATCATGAACATGGTCGGCGAACTGGTGCTGGTGCGTAACCGCCTGGTGCGCCTGGGCCTGAACAGCGGCGACGAGGCCATGTCCAAGGCCGTGTCCAACCTCGACGTGGTCACCGCCGACCTGCAGACCGCGGTGATGAAAACTCGCATGCAGCCGATCAAGAAAGTGTTCGGCCGCTTCCCGCGCCTGGTTCGCGACCTGGCGCGCCAGTTGAAGAAAGAGATCAACCTTGAGCTGGTCGGTGAAGAAACCGACCTCGACAAGAACCTGGTCGAGGCCCTGGCCGACCCGTTGGTGCACTTGGTGCGCAACGCCGTCGACCATGGTATCGAGATGCCCGATGAGCGCGATGCCGCAGGCAAGCCGCGCACGGGCCGCGTGGTGCTGTCGGCCGAGCAGGAAGGCGACCACATCCTGTTGTCGATTTCCGACGACGGCAAGGGCATGGACCCGAACATCCTGCGGGCCAAGGCGGTGGAGAAGGGCCTGATGGACAAGGACGCCGCCGAGCGTCTGAGCGAGTCGGACTGCTACAACCTGATCTTCGCCCCGGGGTTCTCGACCAAGACCGAGATTTCCGACGTGTCCGGGCGTGGCGTGGGCATGGACGTGGTGAAGACCAAGATCTCCCAGCTCAACGGTTCGATCAACATCTTCTCGGCCAAGGGCCAGGGCTCGAAGATCGTCATCAAGGTGCCGCTGACCCTGGCGATCATGCCCACCCTGATGGTGATGCTGGGCAACCAGGCATTCGCCTTCCCGCTGGTCAACGTCAACGAGATCTTCCACCTCGACCTGTCGCGTACCAATGTGGTCGATGGCCAGGAAGTGGTGATCGTGCGCGACAAGGCACTGCCGTTGTTCTACCTCAAGCGCTGGCTGGTGCAAGGCCAGGTGCACGAAGAGCAGCACGAGGGCCACGTGGTGATCCTGTCGGTCGGCACCCAGCGCATCGGCTTTGTCGTCGATCAACTGGTAGGCCAGGAAGAAGTGGTAATCAAGCCGCTGGGCAAGATGCTGCAAGGTACCCCGGGCATGTCTGGGGCCACCATTACCGGTGACGGTCGTATTGCGTTGATTCTCGACGTCCCGAGCATGCTCAAGCGTTACGCCGCGCGGCGTATTTGATTTCGGTGGCGCACCTTGGCAGGTCGCGCCGCCTAATGGAGTGTTTATGGCAGTCAAGGTCCTGGTGGTGGATGATTCCGGTTTCTTCCGCCGCCGCGTCTCGGAGATCCTCTCGGCGGATCCGACGATCCAGGTAGTAGGTACCGCGACCAACGGCAAGGAAGCGATTGACCGGGCGCTGGCGCTCAAGCCCGATGTCATCACCATGGACTATGAAATGCCCATGATGGATGGCATCACTGCGGTGCGCCACATCATGCAGCGCTGCCCGACGCCGGTGTTGATGTTTTCCTCGCTGACCCATGAGGGCGCCCGGGTCACCCTCGATGCGCTGGACGCGGGGGCAGTGGACTACCTGCCGAAGAACTTCGAGGACATTTCGCGCAACCCCGACAAGGTCAAGCAACTGCTGTGCGAGAAAGTGCATACGCTGGCGCGCAGCAACCGCCGGTTTGGCAGTTACGCCAGCCCTGCGCCGGCCGCAACGCCGGCACCTGCCAGCAGCCATGCGCCGACGGCGGGTGTGGGCAGCCCGGCAGCGGCGCGCAGTGCGCTGCCGGCCCGGGCCCCGGCAGCCGCGCCGGCGCCGGCTGCGGCACCTAAACGCAAGCCGTACAAACTGGTGGCCATCGGTACCTCCACCGGCGGCCCGGTAGCCCTGCAGCGGGTCTTGACCCAGCTGCCGGCCAACTTCCCGGCACCGATCGTGCTGATCCAGCACATGCCGGCTGCGTTCACCAAGGCGTTTGCCGAACGCCTGGACAAACTGTGCCGCATCAGCGTCAAGGAAGCCGAGGACGGTGACATGCTGCGACCAGGCCTGGCCCTGCTGGCCCCGGGTGGCAAGCAGATGATGGTCGATGGCCGTGGCACGGTGAAGATCCTGCCTGGCGATGAGCGCTTGAACTACAAGCCGTGCGTGGACATCACCTTCGGCTCGGCGGCCAAGTCATATGGCGACAAGGTGCTGTCGGTGGTGCTGACCGGCATGGGTGCCGATGGCCGCGAAGGCGCGCGCCTGCTCAAGCAGGGCGGCAGTACGGTGTGGGCCCAGGATGAAGCCAGCTGTGTGATCTATGGCATGCCCATGGCCATCGTCAAGGCCAACCTGGCCGACGCGGTGTATAGCCTGGACGAGATCGGCAAGCACCTGGTAGAGGCCTGCGTCTGATGGATGTGCTGAGCCTGATCGGCCTGATCCTCGCCTTCGTTGCCATTGTCGGTGGCAACTTCCTCGAGGGTGGCCATGTCGGTGCCCTGGTCAATGGGCCGGCGGCATTGATCGTGCTGGGCGGCACCTTGGCGGCAGCACTGCTGCAGTCACCGCTGGCCTCGTTCAAGCGGGCCCTGCAGATTCTGCGCTGGATCCTGTTCCCGCCCAGGGTCGACCTGGCGGGTGGCATCGACCGGGTGGTGAACTGGAGCCTGACCGCGCGCAAGGAAGGCTTGCTGGGCCTGGAAGGGGTGGCCGACAGCGAGCCCGACCCGTATGCGCGCAAAGGCTTGCAGCTGCTGGTCGATGGCGCCGAGCCAGAAGCCATTCGCAGCATCCTCGAAGTCGATTTCCTGACCCAGGAAAGCCGCGATATCCAGGCGGCCAAGGTGTTCGAGAGCATGGGCGGGTACGCGCCTACCATCGGCATCATCGGTGCGGTCATGGGCCTGATCCACGTGATGGGCAACCTGGCCGACCCGTCGCAACTGGGCAATGGCATCGCCGTGGCCTTCGTCGCCACCATCTACGGTGTGGCCAGCGCCAACCTGGTGCTGCTGCCGATCGCCAACAAGCTCAAGGCCGTGGTCATGCGCCAGTCGCGCTACCGCGAAATGCTGCTCGAAGGCCTGTTGTCGATTGCCGAGGGGGAAAACCCGCGCTCCATCGAGCTGAAGCTGCAAGGCTTCATGGAGTAAGCCATGCGCCGCCGCCGTCCTACCGAGGAACACGAAAACCACGAACGCTGGCTGGTGTCATACGCCGACTTCATTACCTTGCTGTTCGCATTTTTTGTGGTGATGTACTCGATTTCGTCGATCAACGAGGGCAAGTACAAGGTTATTTCCCAGGCGCTGCTCGGGGTGTTCAACGACCCTGAGCGCAGCATGAAGCCCATCCCTGTGGGCGAGGAGAAGCCATTGACCGTGCGCCCGGCCGAGCCGCTGGTCAACGACAGCGAGCAGACCGAAGCAGGCCTTGCGGCAACCAATACCGACCCGCTGAAGACCATCAGCGATGACGTGCGCGACGCTTTTGGCGACCTGATCAAAAGCAACCAGATGACCGTGCGCGGCAACGAACTGTGGATCGAGATCGAGCTCAATTCATCGCTGTTGTTCGGCAGTGGCGATGCCATGCCCAGCGACAAGGCGTTCGCCATCATCGAGAAGGTGGCCGATATTCTCAAGCCGTTCGCCAACCCGGTGCATGTCGAGGGTTTCACCGACAACCTGCCGATCCGCACCGCGCAGTACCCGACCAACTGGGAGCTGTCGTCGGCGCGGGCGGCGAGCATTGTGCGCCTGCTGGCCATGGAGGGGGTGAACCCGGCCCGCATGGCCTCGGTCGGCTATGGCGAGTACCAGCCGGTGGCCAGCAATGACACCGCCGATGGCCGGGCGCGCAACCGGCGGGTGGTGTTGGTGATTTCCCGTAACCTGGAAGTGCGCCGCAGCCTGACGGGCTCGGGCAGCGCCAATGCAACACCGGATGCTGCCCTGCGCCGGGCTGGCACACAAAGTGCACCGGCTACGCCAGCAAAGGTGGCGGGGCAGTGATTCGTCAATTCTCTGGCACTGCTACAAGCACAATTTTGACTGTGACGCCGTCCCCTGTGGGAGCGGGCGAGCCCGCGAAGCAGGCGACGCGGTGATTGGCACCGGCTTCGTCGGTGTTCGTGGGCTCGCCCGCTGCCACATCGATTGCACGCGCTTTCAAATCAATACATAGAGTTTGCTTGATGAGAGTCTGGGCAGTAGCCAATCAAAAAGGTGGCGTCGGCAAGACCACCACGACCATCGCTTTGGCCGGCCTGCTGGCCGAGGCCGGCAAGCGCGTGGTCGTCGTCGACCTGGACCCGCACGGTTCGATGACCAGTTACTTCGGCCACAACCCTGATGCCCTCGAGCACAGTTGCTACGACCTGTTCCTGCACAAAGGCAGCGTGCCTGAGGGCTTGCCGGGGCAACTGCTGCTGCACACCAGCGACGAGCGGATTTCGCTGTTGCCGTCGAGCACCGCGCTGGCCGTGCTGGAGCGCCAGTCGCCGGGGCAGAATGGCCTGGGCCTGGTGATCGCCAAGAGTCTGGCGCAGTTGTGGCAGGATTTCGACTTTGCCTTGATCGACAGCCCACCCTTGCTCGGCGTGCTGATGGTCAATGCCCTGGCCGCCAGCCAGCAGTTGGTGATCCCGGTGCAAACCGAGTTTCTTGCGGTGAAGGGGCTTGAGCGCATGGTCGCGACCCTGGCCATGGTCAACCGGTCACGCAAGCAGGCGCTGCCGTACCAGATCGTGCCGACACTGTTCGACCGCCGCACCCAGGCCTCGCTGGGCACCCTCAAGCTGCTGCGTGACACCTACGGCCAGCATGTATGGCAGGGCTACATCCCGGTCGATACGCGCCTGCGCGACGCCAGCCGCAAGGGCGTGACGCCTTCGCAGTTCGACGCCAAGAGCCGTGGGCTGGTCGCCTACCGGGCACTGCTCAAGCACCTGTTGACCTACAAACCCGCAGCGCAGGTGGCCTGATGACCCAGACCCGGTACACCGGCACCCGGCCACAGATGGCCTTGCAATCGTATCTGGATGGCCTGCTGCAGGAGGCCACCGAAGACGAGGCGCTGTTGCAGGCACCCGTGGAGCCCGCTGCAGCCGATGAGTTCGCTGAAGCCGTGCGCGAGGAGCAGGCCCGCGATGCCCGCCAGCCGCAACCTGCCGAACCGCTCGTGGCCGTTGCCCGCCCTGCGCCTCGGCCTTTCGCCGAACCCCGCCTGGCGGTATTGCCCAGCGTGATGCCGGTCGACCCGCCGGTGGTGACGGTGGTGGAGCAGGAGGTGGTGGCCGAGGCGGCCATTCCAGTGCTGGTCGAAGCGCCTGCGCTGGAACCGGCGCTGCCACTGGTCGACGTGCACCTGCCAGCGCCGCCCGTGCCACCGGCCACTGTCGACGGCCGCCCGGCCTGGGCCGCCGAACCCTTCGAATGCCTGTTGTTCGATGTCGCCGGCCTGACCCTGGCCGTACCACTGGTGTGCCTGGGCTCGATCTACACCCTGGCCGGCCAGGAGCTGACACCGCTGTTCGGTCAGCCCGAATGGTTCCTTGGCATCCTTACCTGCCAGGCGGGCAACCTCAAGGTCCTGGATACGGCGCGCTGGGTGATGCCCGACCGCTACCGCGACGATTTCCGCCAGGGCCTGCAGTACGTGATTTCGGTGCAGGGCTACGAATGGGGGCTGGCCGTGCACCAGGTCAGCCGTTCGTTGCGCCTGGACCCGTCGGAAATCAAGTGGCGCAGCCAGCGTGGCCAGCGCCCGTGGTTGGCCGGCACGGTTATTGAACACATGTGTGCATTGCTCGACGTTGCCGCGCTGGCCGAGCTGATCGCCAGCGGCGCGGTCAAGCAGCTGCGCGACAAACAAATGACACCGAACACAACCGCCAGAAAGCGGATTTAGAGGGCTAGGGGAATGAAAAAGTCGTCTGCACAAGGTTCTGAAGATCCAATCCTGCAGTGGGTAACCTTCCGGCTGGACAACGAGTCCTACGGCATCAACGTGATGCAGGTGCAGGAAGTGCTGCGCTACACCGAGATCGCGCCGGTGCCGGGTGCGCCCAGCTATGTGCTGGGCATCATCAACCTGCGAGGCAACGTGGTAACGGTGATCGATACCCGCCAGCGCTTTGGCCTGATGCCGACCGAAGTCACCGACAACACCCGTATCGTCATCATCGAGGCCGACAAGCAAGTGGTCGGTATCCTGGTCGACAGCGTGGCCGAGGTGGTCTACCTGCGCCAGTCGGAAATCGAAACCGCGCCGAACGTGGGTAACGAGGAGTCGGCCAAGTTCATCCAGGGCGTGTGCAACAAGAACGGCGAGCTGCTGATCCTGGTCGAACTGGACAAGATGATGACTGAGGAAGAGTGGTCCGAGCTGGAGAACATCTGAGTTGATCTTCGAGGTTGCGGTAATCTTTCTGGCGTTGCTGTGGGTCTTGAGCCTCTGGTTCTTCCTCAACTACAGCAAACGCCAGCGCGAAGTGGCCGCGCAGCAGGCCGTGGGCGATGCCCTGCGCGACCAGCGCATCAAGGACCTCGCCAAACGCCTGGATGACTACCAGAACGTCACAGTGCGCATGGGGGACGCGCTGCACGAGTTGAACGTGGCGGTTGCCCCCTTGCCGGACCGGATCCAGCAACTGGAGCAACGCGACCCTCATAACGTGACGTTTTCCCAGGCAGCCAAGCTGGTCGGCATGGGCGCCAGCATCGCCGAGCTGACCGAGAGCTGCGGCCTGACCCAGGCCGAGGCAGAGCTGATGAGCAAGCTGCACCGTAGTGACTGAGCCTGGCGGGCCGCTTCAAGGCCCGGTCAGGCCTGCGCCCAGGCTCAGGTCTGGACCCAGGAGTGATTGCCGCCGACCGTGGCGATGCGGTTGAGCGGCAATTGCTGGTGCACGGCCTCCCTCAGCGCGCTGGTGTTGATGAAGGTGGCGGTATTTATGCGCGGGATGTTGTACAGGTTGACCATCTGGCGCAAGGTTGCGAGGTTGGGCAATTGCTGGTCGATCACGTCGCTGAGCAGGCGCGGGCCGGTCAGGTAGCTCAGGCGGCTGGCATAACGGTAGAAGTTCGAGGGGTCTTCGGCCAGGCTGGGCTTGTGGTCATAGAAGTCCGAATGCAGGCGGAAGCGTGCGTGCATTTCCTCGCTGATCGCCTCCAGGGTCGGGTTGCCAGGGTGGCTACCGATCTGGCTGGTGTTGTACAGGCAGTTCATGCTCAGTTTCTCGTTGGCCATCGGCGGCGCCAGCAGCAAGCCATCTGCCGGGATGCACAGCGCTACGTCTTGAATCGCTTCGGTGGGCGGTGCCGGTGGTTCCCCCAGCTGGGGTTGCCCGGCCTTGCCTGGCACCCGTAGCGTGTCGTCGACGTCCATGTACAGCCCCCCTTCATGGTGCAGCAGCGGGTAGCGCAGCACATCGCTTGCCGACGCATAGTTGGTGGCCACGCCACCATTGCCGTCCAGGGCCGCGTCGTACTGGGCATAGTACTTGGTCTGCTGGAATGCCCTGAAGAACGCTTGCTCTTCCAGGGGTAGCACCTGCAGCCCCGGCGCCTGTTCGGCCAGCAGACGCAGGTTTTCTTCGTAAGCGCCAGGGTTGGCCGTGGACAGGAACAGGCGCAGGCTGTAATCACTGTTTTCCAGCGCCGCGACATTGTGGGCAAGGTTGCTCAGCAGGGCCGGGCGCAAGGTCTTGTCACCTACCCAGAGGCAGGAAATCCGCTTGGGGATGGGCAAGCTGTTGGCGGGGGCGTGTGGGATTTCACCCGGCAGCACCAGGTCGATACCCAGCGCGCGCAGGGTGGCGGTGCGCATCGCATCGGTGACTACGCGCTCGCGGGGCTCGGGTACCAGGCCGCGAGCATCAGGGCTTGCCACGTAGCCAACGGGCTCAACGTCGTTGATGTCCTCGTCCAAAATGAAGGCGTCCCGTTCAAGGTCATACACCACCTCCTTGATGTAGTCGTCGATCACCGATTCCAGGGTGTCCGGCATGCCGTTGTACCTCGGCCTGCGGATCACGGCGTCGGCGGTGAGCGGGTCGGCCTGCGGCAGCGGCGGGATCGGTTCGCAGATATGGAAGTAGGGCGCACCTTCGGGCGCTGGGGCTAGCAATACGGGGGGGCGCACCGGGCTCATTGGGTAACCGATCTGGTCGTTGAGCCGAATCGGCGGCACGAAGCCATCGCTTTTGAACGCGAACAGTGCCGAGGCTTTGGCCGCCCCAGTCAACAGCAATGGCACAGCATTGAACAGCCCCCAGGTGATGTTGGCGACACCGTCCTGCCGTGCCTGCAGGGTCTTGCCATTGATCGCATCATCCAGGCCAAGGCCCAACTGCGCAATGCCGCCGAGCGCCAACACCGGTGCCAGGCCGGGCACCACCAGGCACAGCGGTGCCAGCAAGTTGAGGGTGGTGAGCAGGTAGCCCCGCCACTTGGCCTTGCTGACCTGGCTGTCGCTGGTGATGATGAAGTCGGCGTCATCGAAGCTGCGTTGGCGTTGGCGCTCGGCCAGCGCCTGGAACAAGTCGCCGGTGATCCTCGGGTTGTAGCGGCTCGGCCGGTAGTTGACATAGGTGCGCGGCGGCCAGATACCGTCGTTGTTGAACATGCCGTGCTCCGGTGGCAAGGCGTGGCGCCGGGGATATTCGGCCAGTCCATCGAGTGCGGTATCCAACCCGCTGAAATCCACGCCCTGCGGCCTGTCGGCCAGGCTGAAATGCTGTTTCAGGGCTTCACGCTTGAGCGGGTCTTTGCATTGCTCGCCAATCCAGTCTTTCAGCGCGTTTTCACTGGCGAACTCCAGCAAGGGTGAACTGTTGCCAGGTAGGTAGAGCACTGTCAGGTCCGTGCCTGGGTTGCACAGGTACAGCAGGTCGGTGGCGGCGTAGCCATAGATGCTCAGGGTGCTCATGCGCAGCTTGTCGACCCGCGGCATCAAATCGGCCGCTTGCCACAGCAGTTTACGTGCCGCTTCGCTGAGGCTGCCTTCGCTGACCTGCTTGTTGCAGGCGGCAATGAAATTGAGCTTGCACGCCAGGCGGTGGGCGCCCATATGGTCGCGCCAGTAGGTGTGCAGGGTATTCTTGAAGGGTGCCTGGAAGTCCAGGTTCTCGATGAACTGCTGGAAGCTTTCGGCGGCTATCGGCACATGGGTGGTGGCGTCGTAGCGCGCTGGTTCGGTGCGGTGGAACAGCCCGTTGAACACCGAAAACTCGGCGCCATAGTGGTTGAAACCCCGGGCGGGCAGGGCGTTGACGATCCGCACCGGGCTTTCTGGCAAGGTGCCAGCCCAGGGCGCACGGAACAAGGCGCCGAACAGGTCGTTATTGCTTTCGCCCTGCCAGTTGCTGAGCACGGCCTGGGTCAGGCTGACGCATTGCCTGACCTCTGCCAGGCTGCCGCCTTTGTGGTCGGAACGGTAGTGCAGGGTCACCACATCGACCCGGTCGGGGTCGAGGTGGTGGCCCTGCTCGGCGAACCATTGCCTGACGGCCTGACTGGCCTGCCGATCGGGCCGAGGGACATGGTTCAGATGATCGCGGACATAGTGCACGCCAGTGGCGTTGATCCCGGTAGTGCGCATCGTGGTTACCTTGCGTGAGTGGGTGCTGCAAGGTTGCTGGATCACGCTGCACGCCAGTGGTAGATAACTACATACGCCCGCTATCACCCTTCAGTTCTGTTCCCAGCTATGTGCCCGGCCGGCCTCGAAGAAACGGTCGAGCGGCACATGCTCACGGATCAGTCGGGTCAACTGGCTGGTGTCCAGGGCGCCGTGAATGTCGTAGATGGGGGAAACCAGCAGCCTGCACATTTCGCGCAACTGCCGTAGCCAGGGCAGGCGCGCGTCGATCACGTCATTGAGTACCCCCGGCCCGCTCAAGCGGCTGAGGCGGCGGGCATAAGCGTTGAAAGCCACAGGGTTGAAGACCCGGTCGGGCCGTTCGGTGTAGAACGTCGGGTCTTGCTGGAAGCGTTGCAGGATCGCCTCGGAAATGGCGTCCAGGGTGGGATTGCCCGGGTGGCTGCCGATCATGCTGCTGTTGTACTGAATGTAGAAACCCAGTTGGTCATTGCAAACCGGGGGGTACAAAAGCAAGCCATCGGCGGTCGTGCGCAAGGTCTGGCTGGCCAGCGGTGGGTTGCCTGGCCCCGAAGCGGCGTTGAGCAGCCGGTCGTCGGCATCCAGATAGAACCCACCGATCTGCTTGAGCATGCGGTAGCGCAGGATGTCGCTGGCCGAGCTGAAATTGGTGATGCCTGGGTTGGTGATCCCCAGCGCCGCCTGGTACTGGGCGAAATAGGGCGAACTGGCGAACGCCTGGTAGAACGGTTGATCCTCGAGCGGCAGGACGCTCATGTGGAGTGTCCTGCTCCTGAGCAGCGTGAGGTTGGCGCTATAGGCCCTCGGGCTCTGCCGCGAAAGGAACAGTTGGTACTGGTACCCAGTGTCTTCCAGGGCTTCGGCATTGTGCACCAGCGCCTCCAGGAAAACCGGGGAAATGGCCTTGTCACCCACCCATAGACTGGAAACGATGCGCGGAATTGGCGTGCGCTCCAGGGTGTCGAAGTGCGTGTAGTCCATGGGTAGATCCAGCTGGATACCTAGCTGCCGTAGGGTGCCCATGCGCTGTGCGTCGGTGACGACCCGCTGGGCGTCGGCAATCCGCACCAGAGCTGCTGATCCGCCGCTGTCGATTACCCAGCGCTCAGGTGTGGGTTGCCTGTATTCAGAGAGCTTGATGAAACTGTCGGTGTGCAGGTCATACACCACGGGTTGCGTCTTGATGCCCTGGGGCGCCTGGAATGTACCCTCGAAGTAGTGGCCCAGATTATCCCCCACGCGGGTCACCACTACACTTTGCGAGCCTGTGGTAATCCGCACCGTGTCACGGAACGCCGCTTGTGCCGGTACCAGCTGCAACGCATCCGTTGGCACGCTTACATTGGCCGCTTCGCCCAGCACATCCGCCAACTGGGTCGGCCGTAGCAAACCTGGCAAACGGTAGTGGAACGCCTGGCTGGCGCGGGCAATGCCGATGGGCAAGGGCAAGGCATTGAACAGGCCGAAGACCTGGTTTTCGACCCCCTCGGCCTTTTCGTCCAGCGAGTGGCCGTTGATCACCTGGTCCATGCCCAGGCTGAATTGTGCCACGCCGCCCAGCACCATCACCGGCAGAAGCTCGGGTACCACCACGCATAAAGGCGCCAGCAGGCACTGGGCAACGTTCAGGTAGCTGCCCCAGTGCGTCTTGTTGACCTGGCGGTTGGTGATGACGCGGTAATCCAGGTCATCGTAGCTGCGCTGTTTCTGGCGATCGGCCAAGTGGTCGAACAGGTTACCGTCGATAGGCAAGCTGTGGGTGGGCGATCCGAATTCGATCGTCTCTTCAGGGTCCCATATGCCACTGGTGGCAAAGCCAGGTTGATCGTCGGGCAGGCGATGCGCCGCGGGATAGCAGCCCAGCCCTTTCAAGGCCGTGACGAGGCCGCTGAATTCCAGCCCGTCCGCCCAGTCCGCGGGCGAGAAGCATTGCTGCAGCCACTCGCGGCGGGTTGGGTCTTTGCATTGCTCGGCAAACCAGTGCTTGAGCGCAGACAGGTCCGGGAACTCGTGCAGGGGCGACGCGTTGCCCGGCAAATAAAGGACGACGGTGCTGCTGTCGTCGGCCTTTATGTAGATGATCGATGTACTGTGATAACCGTACACATTCAGCAGGCGGGTGGTTATCGCCCGCGTGTCCAGGGGCAACAGGCCGGCGGCCTGCCAGGCCAGGCGCCAGGCAGGGACACTCAGGCTACCCTCACTGACTTGGTTGTTGCAGGCGGTGATGAAGGCAATTTCCAGTGCGCGTGCGTAGTCTGTCCGGCTCTGCTGCCAATAGCTGTCCAGTTGCGCCTTCAGCCGTTCGTGCAGGTGCAAACCCCATACATAGTCCTGGAAGACTTCGGCGCGGATGGGCAGCAGTGTCGCCGGGCTGACCTCCTTTTCCGGGGTACGCCGATACAGGCCGTTGAAGATCAGGTAGGACATCGCGTTGGAAAGCAGGGGGGGTGGCCGCATACGGTCGACAAATGTCACCGCGTGCAGCGGCGCCATACCCGCCCAATCGCCAAAGTGGAATCCGCCACTGCCTGTACAGGGTTCCCCTTGCCAGTTGGCCAGCAGGGCGTCGGTCAGGCTGACGCGTTGAATCACCTTGGCCTGAGGGGGGAGCCAGGGCTGGCCTTCTTCGCGCTCTGCGTCCTGGTAGTGGAACGTGACGACGTCGATATCCGCGGGGGACAGGAGCACACCGCGTTGCGCTAGCCAATCGCGCAAAAGCTTGTCGGCCAATGTGTCCGGGCGCGGCATCTGGGCCAGCGCGCTGTGCAACAGGCGCTGCTTCATGGGTTGTGGGAAGTTCATCGTTGGGTGTCCGTGGCTATCGGGCGTTGCAGGGTAGCCAGCGGGCACACCGGTCAAGTGCTAATTAATGCTGTCATCCCCTGGCAGCACGTTCATCGGCGAAGGCGCAGGGGTAATGTCGCGCTCGCCCGGCGGTTCGTCGTCGAAGCCCACGGGCACCTTGCCACGCAG
This sequence comes from Pseudomonas sp. PARCl1, assembly GCF_947311875.1. Taxonomy (NCBI): domain Bacteria; kingdom Pseudomonadati; phylum Pseudomonadota; class Gammaproteobacteria; order Pseudomonadales; family Pseudomonadaceae; genus Pseudomonas; species Pseudomonas sp. PARCl1. The sequence continues at coordinate 16,268 of NZ_CAMZMX010000017.1, read as the reverse complement.
TTGCCAGGCAAAGGCGATGATTTCGGCGATGGTCAGGTACAGCGCCTCAGGGATCTGCTCGCCCAGTTCCAGGCGCGCCAGCAAGCGTACGAGTTCGGCGTTTTCATAGATCGGAACCTCGTGCTCGCGGGCCAGGGCCAGTATGGCCTCGGCTACGCTGTCGTCACCTTTGGCCGTCAGGCTCGGCGCCTGCTGGCCATCGTAGCTCAAGGCAATGGCCTGGCGGGGTTGTTGGTCGTTCATGCGTTTTCGTCCACCCAGCGTTGTTCTACTCGGGTACGGGGCCCTTGCGGTGGGATGCCCGCGCGGCATTCCAGGTCGCCGACCTCCAGGCCGCGGGCAAGCAAGCGTTCGCGCAGGCTGCCCAGCTGGCTGTCGATCAGGCGCGCCGTCGGCTCGCGCTCGGCCCACAGCTGGCCCGACAGCTGCCCTTGATTCAACTGGGCCTGGACCTGCATGGGGCCCAGCGGGGGCAGGTCGAAAGCCAGGTCGATACGCCAAAGGGCTCGCAGCGAGTCTGCTGCTTCCTTTTCACGATCGGCCTGCTGGCGCGGCGTTTCTTCGCGCTGCAGTTTGACCTGCAAGGGAATGAACTCCTGGCCGTGGCGAATCGGCACTTCGGTTTGCCACGTGGTCTGCAGGTTGCCGTTTTCCAGTGTGCCGCTTTGTTGCAGGCTGCTCATGGCGTGGCTCTGCAGGCGGGAAATGGCCGCAGCGGCCAGGCGCAGCAGCTGTTGCAGGTCGCCTTCGTCTTCCAGCGCATTCAGCAACCGCGACGGCAGCGGGAATGCCCCGGGCTGTGGCTTGGGGCTGACCCGTTCGAGCAGGCCCAGGGCTCCGCGTGCCACGGCGGGCATGGTCACGGCCAGGCTGTCCGGAGCCAGGCTTGGCGTGCCGGGCGGCAGGTTCGGTGCCTGCGCCACCAGCCGCAGCAGGTGGGCCTTGAGGTCGGTGGCGACAGCGGCTGGGTAGCCCCCCAGCAATTTTGCTTCAAGGAAGGCGCCGCTGTTGCCCAGGGCTTGTGCCACGCCTTTGGCGTCCGCCAGTTGCCGTACGTCCGGCAGGCCGGCCAGCAGGCGTTCGGCGCTGGCGCGCAGGTCGCCAGGGGCATCGGCGCTGCGGGTGAGCTGCTGCAGCGCGTCGAGCAGGCCGGACAGCGAGGCCTGGCGGTTCTGTTGGGTCATTAGCTGCTGAGCGATGCTCAGTTGGTCCTGCCTGCCGCTCAGTGGTACGAAGCGCAGTGACTGATCACCTTGCACCAGCGCGCTGAGCAGGCTGCCAACCGCCAGCGGGCGCGGGCTGTCGACGCTCAGGGTGGCGCCGGCCTGGGCGCTGTTGAGCAAACTGATCAGTGCCCGATAGACCGGCGCCTGCCCAGGCGCCTGGGCCAATGCCTGGTTGGTCAGGACCTTGCCTTGCAGGAGCGTGCCGACAGGTACCTCGCGGGTATCCAGGCGGGTCAGGGTGGCGACCTGGCTGGCTGTGGCCTGCTGCAATAAAATGGCCAGGCGATTGCCTTCGGTCTGGCTGACGGTAACCTGGCTACCTGGGGCGAGGGGTTGGCCGGCGCTGGCCTGCAGTTGGGTCTGTGCGCCGTTGGCCTGGACCAGCCGCAGGAGCAGCTGGAACTCCTGGCCGCTCTGGCGCAACGCCAGCACTTGGGCTTGCGCGGTTTCGCCGGGCGCCAGCAAACCAGGCTGGGGCTGGACCAGGCGCAGGACCTCGCCGGTCATGGCCGCCTTGGTGGCTTGGTTGCCAAGCGCAGTTTGTGCGCCGAGACTATTGATTTCAGTCATGATTGTATACAACCTGTCGGACCCGGCCTCTTGGCAGCGCAGCGGCGCGTGCAATAATGCCGACCGCCCGTGGTTGCCAGTATAACGGCAGCGCACCGGGCGACTTGAGACACGGGCTTCAGGTTGGCTCGCCTGCCAACCAGGCAACACCGACCTGAGGCCCTCTACACATAAGGCGAAACCGTGACCTTCCACCTCCAAGCCGCAGGCCTGGCCTGCGAGCGCGACTGGCGCCTGCTGTTCGAGCAACTCGATTTCGAACTGGGCGCGGGCGACATGCTGCAGATCAGTGGGCCCAACGGCAGTGGCAAGACCAGCCTGCTGCGCCTGTTGGCCGGGCTGATGCAGCCAACCGCCGGGCAGATTCTGCTGGGGGGCAAGCCGTTGGCTGAGCAGCGTCATGCCATGGCCAGCCTCCTGCTATGGATTGGCCATGCCGCCGGCATCAAGGACCTGCTGACCGCCGAGGAAAACCTCACCTGGCTGTGCGCCCTGCATCAACCGGCCAGCCGCGACGCTATCTGGGCGGCGCTGGCGGCGGTGGGCCTGCGCGGGTTCGAAGACGTGCCTTGCCACACCCTGTCGGCCGGCCAGCAGCGCCGCGTGGCCCTGGCCCGCTTGCACCTGGCCGGGCCGCCGCTGTGGATTCTCGATGAGCCGTTCACCGCCCTCGACAAGGAAGGCGTGGCGCAACTGGAAGCACACCTGGCGGCGCACTGCGAGCAAGGCGGCACCGTCGTGCTGACCACCCACCATACGCTGACGCGCAAGCCAGGCGGTTACCGTGAACTGAACCTGGGGCAATGGGCGGCATGAGCGTATTCATCCTGTTGCTGCGCCGTGAAGCGCGCCTGTTGTTCCGGCGCCCGGCCGAATTGGCCAACCCGCTGGTGTTCTTCGCCATCGTCGTTGCCCTGTTCCCGCTGGCGGTTGGCCCCGAGAGCCAATTGTTGCAAACCTTGTCGCCTGGCCTGGTGTGGGTGGCCGCGTTGCTGGCGGTGCTGCTGTCGCTGGACGGCCTGTTCCGCAGTGATTTCGAGGACGGCTCGCTGGAGCAGTGGGTGCTGTCGCCGCACCCGCTGGCGCTGCTGGTGCTGGCCAAGGTGCTGGCGCACTGGATCTTTTCCGGGCTGGCGCTGGTATTGTTGGCGCCGCTGCTGGCCTTGATGCTCGGCTTGCCCGGCCATTGCCTGCCGGTGCTGCTTGCTTCACTGCTGCTGGGTACGCCAGTGCTGAGCTTGCTGGGTGCGGTAGGCGCGGCGCTGACCGTTGGCCTCAAGCGCGGTGGTTTGTTACTGGCGTTGCTGATTTTGCCGTTGTATATCCCTGTATTGATCCTGGGCAGTGGTGCGTTGCAAGCGGCGTTGCAGAATATGCCGGCAACCGGCCATTTGCTCTGGCTCGCCAGCCTCACCGCCCTGGCCGTGACCCTGGCACCCTTTGCGATAGCGGCCGGGCTGAAGATCAGCGTCGGCGAATAACGAGTCCCGGGCTCTCAAGCCCGGCAAATACCCTGGATGTACCCTGATGAAAATAAGCTGGACGTGGTTCCACAAGCTGGGCTCCCCGAAATGGTTCTATGCCATCAGCGGCCGCATGCTCCCATGGCTGGCCTCTGCCGCCGTGCTTCTGCTGCTGGTCGGCATCACCTGGGGCCTGGCCTTCGCCCCCCAGGACTACCAGCAAGGCAACAGCTTCCGCATCATCTATATCCACGTGCCGGCGGCGATGCTGGCGCAGTCCTGCTATGTGCTGCTGGCCGTGGCCGGGGTGGTGGGGCTGGTGTGGAAGATGAAGCTGGCCGATGTCGCCCTGCAATGTGCCGCCCCGATCGGCGCCTGGATGACCGCGGTGGCGCTGGTCACCGGTGCCATCTGGGGCAAGCCGACCTGGGGCAGTTGGTGGGTGTGGGATGCCCGACTTACGTCCATGCTTATCCTGCTGTTCCTGTACTTCGGCATTATTGCGCTGGGCCAGGCGATCAGTAATCGTGACAGCGCCGCCAAAGCCTGTGCGGTGCTGGCGATCGTCGGCGTGGTGAACATCCCGATCATCAAGTACTCGGTGGAGTGGTGGAACACGCTGCACCAGGGCGCCACCTTCACCCTCACCGAAAAACCGGCGATGCCGGCAGAAATGTGGCTGCCGCTGCTGTGCACGGCGCTGGGTTTCTACTGCTTCTTCGGCGCTGTGCTGCTGCTGCGCATGCGCCTGGAAGTGTTAAAGCGCGAGGCGCGCGCCAGTTGGGTCAAGGACGAAGTCTTGAACAGCCTTGGGCGGAGGGCCGCACCATGAGCTTTGCCACCTTCGGCGAATTCCTTGCCATGGGCCACCACGGCCTGTACGTGTGGTCCGCCTATGGCATCTGCCTGGTGGTGCTGGCGCTGAATGTCGCCGCGCCGCTGCTGGCTCGCCGTCGCTACCTGCAAGAAGAGGCGCGCCGTTTGCGCCGGGAGAACAACCAGTGAATCCGCAGCGCAAGAAACGCCTGTTGCTCATCGCCGGCCTGTTGGTCGGCGTCGGGGTTGCCGTCGGCTTTGCCTTGAGCGCACTGCAGCAGAACATCAACCTGTTCTATACCCCCACTCAAATTGCCAATGGCGAAGCGCCGCTGGACACCCGTATCCGCGCGGGCGGCATGGTCGAGAAAGGCTCTGTGCAACGCTCGTCCGACTCGCTGGACGTACGCTTCGTGGTCACCGACTTCAACAAATCGGTGCCAATCACCTACCGCGGCATTCTGCCCGACCTGTTCCGCGAAGGGCAGGGCATCGTCGCCCTGGGCAAGCTCAATGACCAGGGCGTGGTGGTAGCCGATGAAGTCCTGGCCAAGCATGACGAGAAATATATGCCGCCCGAGGTTACCAAGGCCCTCAAGGAAAGCGGCCAGGCAGCCGCTGGCGGGGGGAGCAAGCCATGAACGCCGCACTGGTGATACCTGAACTGGGCCAGCTGGCGATGATCCTGGCCATCTGCTTTGCAGCTGTGCAGGCCAGCGTGCCGCTGCTTGGCGCCTGGCGCGGCGACAGCCTGTGGATGAGCCTGGCACGGCCTGCGGCCTGGGGGCAGTTCGCGTTCCTGGCGTTCGCCTTCGCCTGCCTGACCCACGCCTTCATGACCGACAACTTTTCGGTGGCCTACGTGGCCAGCAACTCCAACAGCGCCTTGCCGTGGTACTACAAGTTCAGCGCCGTGTGGGGCGCCCACGAAGGCTCTTTGCTGTTGTGGGCGCTGATTCTCGGTGGCTGGACCTTTGCCGTGTCGGTGTTCTCGCGGCAGTTGCCGCAGGTGATGCTGGCCCGCGTGCTGGCAGTGATGGGCATGATCAGCGTAGGTTTCCTGAGCTTTCTGATCATCACCTCCAACCCGTTCCAGCGCATGCTGCCGCAGGTGCCGACCGACGGCCGCGACCTCAACCCGCTGCTGCAGGACTTCGGCCTGATCGTGCACCCGCCCATGCTGTACATGGGCTACGTGGGCTTCTCGGTGGCCTTTGCCTTCGCCATCGCCGCCTTGCTCGGTGGCCGCCTGGATGCCGCCTGGGCGCGCTGGTCGCGGCCATGGACCATCGTCGCCTGGGCGTTTCTGGGGGTGGGCATTACCCTGGGCTCATGGTGGGCCTACTATGAACTGGGCTGGGGTGGCTGGTGGTTCTGGGACCCGGTGGAAAACGCCTCGTTCATGCCCTGGCTGGTGGGCACTGCGCTGATCCACTCGCTGGCGGTGACCGAAAAGCGCGGGGTGTTCAAGAGCTGGACCGTGCTCCTGGCGATTGCCGCGTTCTCGCTGAGCCTGCTGGGCACCTTCCTGGTGCGTTCCGGCGTGCTGACCTCGGTGCACGCGTTTGCCGCAGACCCGTCGCGGGGCATTTTCATCCTGATCTTCCTGCTGTTCGTGGTCGGGGGGTCGCTGACCTTGTTCGCCCTGCGCGCGCCGGTGGTCAAAAGCCAGGTGGGCTTTGCCCTGTGGTCGCGGGAAACACTGCTGCTGGCCAATAACCTGGTGCTGGTGGTGGCGGCATCCATGATCCTGCTCGGCACCCTTTACCCCCTGGTGCTCGATGCCCTTACCGGGGCCAAGTTGTCGGTGGGCCCACCGTATTTCAATGCGTTGTTCCTGCCGTTGATGGCGCTGCTGATGGTGGTGTTGAGCATTGGCGTGGTGGTGCGCTGGAAGGACACCCCGGGCAAATGGCTGGTGAGCATGATGAGCCCGGTGCTGGTGGGCAGCGCCATCCTTGCACCGCTGGCCGGCCTGATCGTCGATGACTTCGACTGGCCGACGCTGACTGCCTTCGCCCTGGCTGCCTGGGTGGTGCTCGGCGGGCTGCGTGACATCCTCGACAAGACGCGCCACAAGGGGCTGGTCAAGGGCCTGCCGGGGCTGGGCCGCAGTTACTGGGGCATGCAGCTGGCGCACCTGGGCCTGGCGGTGTGCGCGCTGGGCGTGGTGTTGTCGAGCAACAACAGCGCCGAACGCGACCTGCGCATGGCGCCGGGCGAGAGCGTCGAGTTGGGTGGCTACCACTTCCTGTTCGAAGGTGCCAAGCACTTCGAAGGGCCCAACTTCATCTCCGACAAAGGCACGATCGTGGTCAGCCGCGATGGCCGGGCTGTGACCACCCTGCACCCGGAAAAACGCCTGTACACCGTGCAGCAGTCGATGATGACCGAAGCCGGCATCGATGCCGGCTTCACCCGCGACCTGTACGTGGCCCTCGGCGAGCCGCTGGAGAACGGCGCCTGGGCGGTGCGCGTGCATATCAAGCCTTATGTCCGCTGGATCTGGCTGGGCGGTCTGTTGACTGGCCTGGGCGGGTTGCTGGCGGCCCTCGACCGGCGCTACCGCGTCAAGGTCAAGACCCGGGTGCGTGAAGCCCTGGGCGTGTCTGGAGCAGCTGCATGAAGCGTTGGATCATGGTAGTGCCCCTGGCAGTGTTCCTGCTGGTGGCGGTGTTTCTCTACAAGGGCTTGTTCCTCAAGCCAGACGAGCTGCCCTCGGCAATGATCGGCAAAGCGTTCCCGGCGTTTTCCCTGGCCTCGACCCAGGGCGACCGTACCCTGACCGAGGCTGACCTGCACGGCCGCCCGGCACTGGTCAACGTGTGGGCCACCTGGTGCCCGTCGTGCAAGGTGGAGCACCCGTACCTGAACCAGCTGGCGCAGCAGGGCGTGGTGATTCACGGGGTCAACTACAAGGACGACAACGCCGCAGCGCGCAAATGGCTGGCCGATTTCCACAACCCCTACCAGCTGGACATCCGTGACGAGCAGGGCAGCCTGGGCCTGGACCTGGGGGTGTACGGCGCGCCGGAAACATTCCTGATCGATGCCAAGGGCATCATCCGCTACAAGCATGTGGGCATCGTCGATGCCACGGTGTGGCGTGAGCAGCTGGCGCCGCTGTATCAGGGCCTGGTCGACGAGGCCACACCATGAGGCGTTGGCTGGCAGCGGTGCTGCTAGGCATGAGCCTGGCCAGTGTAGCCAAGGCGGCCATCGATACCTACCAGTTCCGCGACGAGGCAGAGCGCCAGCGTTACCAGGCGTTGACCAAGGAACTGCGCTGCCCCAAGTGCCAGAACCAGGACATTGCCGACTCCAACGCCCCCATCGCTGCCGACCTGCGCCGGGAGATCTTCCGCATGCTGGGCGAGGGCAAGAGCAACCAGCAGATCGTGGACTTCATGGTCGACCGCTATGGCGATTTCGTGCGCTACAAGCCGGCGCTCAGTGGTCGCACCTGGCTGCTGTGGTTCGGCCCAGGGCTGCTGCTGGTGGGCGGGTTCGTGGTGTTGGCGCTGATCGTGCGCCGGCGCCGTGGCAGTGCCACGCCAGGCACCGATGCATTGTCTGCTGAAGAACGCGAGCGTCTCGCCAAACTGCTGGAAAAAGAACCGACCCATGATTGAATTCTGGCTTAGCGCGGGCCTGTTGTTGCTCGCTGCCCTCAGCTTCCTGCTGATTCCGATCCTGCGTGGCCGTCGTCGCCAACAGGAAGAAGACCGTACCGCCCTGAACGTGGCCTTGTATCAGGAGCGGGTCGCCGAACTGGCTGCGCAGCAGGCTGCCGGGGTACTGGACGCAGCGCAGTTGGCCCAGGGCCGCGACGAAGCCGCCCGTGAGCTGCTGGCCGACACCGAGGGCGCTGACGCCCCGCGCCAAGGCCACCTGGGCAAGGCACTCCCCCTGCTGGCCGCGGTGTTGGTGCCGGTGCTGGCGTTGGGGTTGTACCTGCATTTCGGCGCAGCCGACAAGGTGGCCCTGACCCAGGAGTTTGCCCAGGCGCCGAAGTCGATGGAGGAAATGACCACGCGCCTGGAGCGTGTGGTACAAGCCCAGCCAGACTCGGCCGAAGCCGTGTACTTCCTCGGCCGTGCCTACATGGCCGAGCAGCGCCCGGCAGATGCTGCGCGTACCTTTGAACGTGCCGTGGCCCTGGCCGGGCGTCAGCCAGAGCTGCTGGGGCAGTGGGCGCAAGCCCTGTATTTTGCTGCTGACAAACAGTGGAGCCCGCAGCTGCAGGCCCTCACCGACGAAGCCTTGAAGGCCGACCCCAACGAAGTTACCAGCCTGGGGCTGCGCGGTATCGCCGCTTTCGAAGGCGAGCGTTACCAGCAAGCCATCGATTACTGGCAGCGTTTGCTGGCGCAGTTGCCCGAGGGCGATGCATCGCGTGCGGCATTGCAAGGCGGCATCGACCGCGCTGCCGAGCGCCTGGGCAGCTCGCCGGCGCGGGCGAACGAACCCGCGCCGGTCGCTGCGCGCCTGAAGGTGCGGGTGGAACTGGCGGCGGCGTTGCGGGACAAGGTCAAGCCGGACGACACGGTGTTCATCTTCGCCCGCGCCAGCAATGGCCCACCGATGCCGTTGGCGGCCAAGCGGGTGACAGTGGCGCAGTTGCCGATCGAGGTGGAGCTGTCTGATGCGGACGCGATGATGCCGCAGATGAAACTGTCCGACTTTGCCGAAGTCCAACTGATGGCACGTGTGTCGCGTGCTGGCCAGCCGACCCAAGGTGAGTGGATCGGCCAAGGTGCACCCCTGTCCAGCGCGACTAAGTCTACCCAACACCTGACCATCGACAGCCCCGATCCGTAAGAGAGCAATGCCATGCACAGCGCCGTCCGCCTGACCCTGATTACCCTGGCCCTGGGTTTGTCTGCGTGTACGACGCAGCAGCCCTACGAGCACCCCGAGCCGCCGATAGAGCGGGTGCCGCCCCAGGGGCCGGTGGTCAAGCCATTGCCCGGCGGCCAGCCTTCTACCCAGCCAGGCAAGCCGGCGGCCATTCCCAAGCCGATGCCGCGCACCTCGGCCAGCTTCGCGCCACCGCCGGGTGGTGCCAGCCACTGGGATCCGAAACTGGGCGTCTATGTGCTGGATAAACAACCCAACACGTTCTACCGGCAGCGCACCTACTACCGCTTCGACAATGGTTGGAGCTGGTCGCTGAGCCCGAATGGCCCTTGGCAGGAAACCGACAGCAGCGGGGTGCCAGGTGGGTTGGGGCGTGCATTCGCGCAGTAGCGCTTTTCCAAGACCCACGCTCCGCCGGGGTACCCGTACAGTACAGTTCAACCCGCAAATAGCGATTGACTGTACTGTAGTGTGAGTCCGCATAATGCCTCTTCGCGAACGGAGGTGGCATGCACAAGACAGTCCTGGTACTGGCGGAAACCGTCGATGATTACCTGCCTTTGCTGGAGCAGGCCGGTTACCGACTGATCCGTGCCCCATCACCCCAACAGCGGGCTGATGCCATTGGGCGCCACGCCAAACACACCCAGGCCCTGGTGCTGCGCAAGCTGCAGACATTCTTTGCCGGTGAGCCGGTATTGACGCCGGTACGCCCGTAACCCTATTCAGACATCTGCCTGGCAGCGCCCAGGCAACAAGGAGCGTGTGCATGCAACTCGAGATCTTCCAGGTCGATGCCTTTTCCGCTGAGCCGTTCGGCGGCAACCCGGCAGCGGTGATTCCCCTGCAAAGCTGGCTGCCGGACGATGTACTGCAACGCATTGCCGAAGAGAACAACCTGTCGGAAACCGCCTATTTCGTGCGCAATGGCGAAACCTACGACCTGCGCTGGTTCACCCCGGCCGTGGAAGTCGACCTGTGCGGCCACGCCACCTTGGCCTCGGCCTACGTGCTGTTCGAACAACTGGGCGAGCAGGCGCAGGTGCTGCGTTTCAATACCCGCAGTGGCGAACTGCGCGTCAGCCGCGGTGCGGACGGCCTGTTGGCCATGGACTTCCCGGCCAAGCAGCCACTCGCCGAAGACATGCCGCAGGGCCTGCTGCAAGCGCTGGGCCTGAGCCAGGCGCAGGCGCTGTACCGCAGTGACGACTATGTGGTGGTGATCGATGACGCATTGCTGCTCGATACCCTGAAGCCAGACTTCGTTGCACTGTCGGCCTTCGATGTGCGCGGCATTGCCGTGACTGCAGCAGGGCGTGGTTTTGATTTTGTCACCCGCTGGTTCGGCCCCAACGTGGGTGTGAACGAAGACCCGGTGACGGGTTCGGCGCATACCTCGCTCGCGCCAGTGTGGGCCGAGCGGCTGGGCAAGCAGGTGCTGGCGTGCGAGCAGGGCGGGGCGCGCAAAGGGCAGTTGCTGTGTGAAGTACCGGGTAATGGCCGGGTGATCATCAGCGGGCGGGCGGCGTTGTACCTGCGCGGAACTGTCTATATTTAACAGGCTGACACCGTCTGCCTGTAGGAGCGGCCTTGTGTCGCGATCGGGCCGCAACGCGGCCCCTCGATTTTCGCGTTGATGCGTCAATCCGGGGGCTGCTTTGCAGCCCGATCGCGACACAAGGCCGCTCCCACATGGCCCAACCCCTGTTCAAGGAGCCAGCCATGGCCCTGGAAAAACACGGCACCTGCCTGTGCGGCGCCACCCGGCTTACCGTCACCGTCGACAATACCCACATCAGCGCCTGCCATTGCAGCATGTGCCGCAAGTGGACCGGTGGCCCGCTGCTGGTGGTTGATTGCAGCAAGCCCCCGTTGATCGAGGGGCGTACACCCAGCGTTTATGACTCGTCGGACTGGGCACAGCGTGCTTTTTGTGGCCAGTGCGGCACGCACTTGTACTACCGGCTCAAGGCCAACGACTTCCATGCCATACCGGTCGGCCTGCTCGAGGGCGACCAGGACTGGGATTTCAACATGCAGATTTTCGTCGAAGAGAAACCCGCCTGGTACTGCTTCGCCAACCAGACCAAGGAACTGACCGGCGAGGAAGTCTTCGAGCAGAACAGCTGATTCAGGCCTGCGCCAGCAGCCACTCGGCAAACATTTGGGCGGTGTGCTGTGGTCGAAGCGCCAGCACGAAACACCACGCGCGCTTGCCAAACCGATGCATTCCTGAGAAAAGGGCGGCTTTGTTTTCAAGCGTTGGAGTATGCCCGTGAGCCAAGAACTGCAGATCATCGAACTGGTCGAGGGGGACGGCAAAGCCGCCGTCAAAGGCGCCCTGATCACTACCCAGTACACTGGCTGGCTGGCCGATGGCAGTGAGTTCGATTCGTCCTGGTCGCGCGGCAAGCCGTTCCAGTGCGTGATCGGCACCGGCCGGTTGATCAAAGGCTGGGACTTGGGCCTGATGGGCATGCGCGTGGGCGGCAAACGCAAGCTGCTGGTACCGGCGCACCTGGGCTATGGCGAGCGCAGTGTGGGGGCGATTCAGCCGAATTCGGCCCTGACCTTCGAGATCGAGTTGCTGGAAGTGCTGACGCGGGATGATTGAGCGGCCGTGGACGCAGGTGTTCCTGCGCCATGCCGAGAAACCGGGCGAGGGCTTGGGCCAGTTGAACTGCCAGGGCCCCAACCGTGCGCTGGACCTGGCCACGCTGCTGCCCGACATGAGGGTTTTAGTCCTTGGCTGTGGCAGTGCAGCGGTTGGCCCAGGTGATGTGTTGGCCTGTGCCGGCCTCTTCGCGGGCACGCCCGCTCCCACAAGATAACCACAAGCCTGAAAGCTGTGGGGGCCCTGTGGGAGCGGGCGTGCCCGCGAAGAGGCCGGTACTGGCAACTAAAGGACTAGCGGCCGAACCGCATCGGCCAACCCACCACCTTCTTCACCCGCGGCGTGGCATAGGTGCGCATCTTGGAGGTACTCAACCCCATGCGCACCAGCGACTCGGCAATGGTCACCGCCGCACTCACCCCATCCACCACCGGCACCCCGGTACGCTGGCGGATCTGCTCGTCCAGCCCGGCCATGCCGCCGCAACCCAGGCAAATCACCTCGGCCTTGTCTTCGCGTACGGCGCGTTCGGCCTGCTCCACAATCGCCTGCACAGCACGCTGTGGGTCGGCTTCCAGCTCCAGTACCGCCAGCCCGCTGGCCCGCACCGAGGCGCAGCGGTCATACAGGCCAGAAAGCTTCAGGCGGTCTTCGATCAGCGGTACGGTCCGGTCCAGGGTCGTTACCACCGAATAAGCATGGCCCAGGTACATTGCCGTGCTGGCAGCGGCATCGGTGATGTCTACCACCGGCACATTCAGCAGCTCCTGCAGGCCTTCGCGGCCGTGTTCGCCATAACCGGCCTGGATCACGGCGTCGTAGGGGCCCTCGTAGGCCAGTACCCGGTCCATCACCGCAATGGCTGCCAGGTAGCTTTCGAAATTGCCTTCCACCGATTCGGCGCCGAACCAGGGGGTGAGGCCGACGATTTCGGTGCCGGGCGCGGCTACCGTACGGGCCTGTTCGGCGATGGCCTCGGTGATGGCTGCGGTGGTGTTGACGTTGGCGATCAGAATACGCATGGGCAGTCTTCCCTGATTAATGGCTGCTGTGGTCGACGGCGATGCACTCGCCGCTGACATCGTGGTACTGGCGGTTGCGCGGCGCGATCAGCAGGTAGAGGGCGGCGGCGATGCCGGCTCCTATCAGCCAGGAAAACGGCGCCACACTGTGGAAGTTGGGCACCAGGGCCAGCACGATGGCCAGCAGTGCGGCCGGCACGAACGCGGCCACGGCGCGCAGGTTGATGCCTTTGCTGTAGTGGTAGGCGCCGGCCGGGTCTTCGCTGTACAGCTGCGGCACGTTGATGCAGCCTTTGCGCAGCAGCCAGTAGTCGGACATGATCACCCCGTACAGCGGGCCGAGCAGGGCGCCCAGCCCCGACAGGAAGTACACGATCACCAGCGGGCTGTTGTACAGGTTCCACGGCAGGATCAGCACCGCCACGGTGGCGCTGATCAGCCCGGCACGGCGGAAGTTCAGGTGGCGCGGCGCCAGGTTGCTGAGCACGAAGGCCGGGGCGACGAAGTTGGCCATGATATTGACCGCCACGGTGACGATCAGGAATGCCAGGCAGCCCAGTACCAGGAAGGGAGTGCTGGGAATGGCGGCGACGATTTGCGTGGGGCTGTCGATGACCTGCCCGTTGATCTGGAATTGCGCACCGCAAAGCACCACGGTGATCACCGCGAACACCAGGATGTTCACCGGCAGCCCCCAGAAATTGCCGACGCGGATGGTCTTGCGGCATGGCGAGGAGCGGGCGAAATCGCAGAAGTTCAGCACCAGGGTGCCGTAGATCGCCAGCCACAGGGCGCCGCCGGCGAAGATGTTGCGCCACATCTCGTAGCCGGTCAGGGGCTCGGCCACCGACCAGGCGATACGCGCGTCAGCCTTGGCGTACATGAACACCGCCAGCGCTGCCACGGTCAGCAAAATCACCGGGCCAGCGAAGCCTTCGTAGCGGCGTACCATTTCCATGCCGTAGGCAAGAATCACCAGCTGCACCAGCCAGATCGCCACGAAACACACCCAGCCCAGGCTCGACAGGCCAAGAATGCTGTCGTGGTCGTAGGCGGCCATGTGCGGCCATACGGCGGTAAGCAGTACCCGCAGCACGACCGAGGCCAGGTAAGTCTGAATGCCGAACCAGGCGATGGCGATGATCGCCCGGATCAGCGCCGGAAGCTGTGCACCATGGATACCGAAGGCGATGCGGCTGATGACCGGGAACGGCACCCCGGTTTTTTGCCCCATGTAACCGGACAAGTTCATGAAGAAGTACACCAGCGCGGCGCCAATGGCCAACGACAACAGAATTTGCCAGCCACCGAGGCCGAGGGCGAACAAGCCCATGGCGAATGAATAGTTGGCAATGTTGTGCACATCGTTGGTCCACAACGCGAAGATGCTATAGCCACCCCAACGCCGGCCTTCGCTTCGCGTGGGGGCAAGGTCGCGGTTATGCAGGCGTGGGCTCAAGGCCAGTTCGGGGTGCTGGCCGGCAAGGGTGGAATTGGGGTGGGTGCTGACGACGGATTGTTCAGGGGCAAGATCGAGGCTGCTACTCATTCCGGCGGGCTCCTGATGCACATGGACTGCGATGAGCGGGCATGCGCACGGGCTCGCCATCTCGTCGATGCAGCGTTGGCATCACAGGGTTGTAGGTGCGGCGGCCGGTAATGGGTCGGCGCCGCAAGTTATTGTGTATTTATGTTTTGTTTAAGTTGTATACAAAACATAAGCACACAAAAGCCATTTCTGTGCCAGATAGAATCCAGTTCTTGGTGGTGGATTTTTTAGGATTGAGTCAGGTGTGGGATAACTAGCTGAAATACAGGCGTTATAAATTGACCATTTGAACAAGTTTATTTTTTGGTTTGCAGGATAACTTGATCAAATGGTCAAAATTAGTTGTTGTGCGGGTGTAACGTATTGGGGCGCCGCTTGGAGAACTGCACACAAAAATGGCACTTAAGGTGACATTCTTGTGTACAAAAAATAGTCAGTCGTTCCCTTTCCCTGCTGGCTGGCCCCTCAGTCAGGGTTGTACTGGCCCCATCGGCGGCAACCGCCGTTTGACCGGGCTCTTCTTGATGATTGCGGTGTTGGTCTCGGCCAACACATTGATGCGGTCTAGCAGGGTGTCCAGCTGCTCCATCGAGCGCACATGCAGCCTGGCGATGAAGCAGTCCTCGCCGGTGACCTTGTCGCATTCGGTGAATTCGGGGATGGCAATGATCTGCCGCTCGACTTCCTGCAATTGCCCGGGCAGTGGGCGGATACGCACGATGGCTTGCAACTGGTAGCCGAAGGCACGTGGGTCGACATTGACCGTGTACCCGCGCAACACGCCACGTTCCTCCAGCCGGCGCAAACGCTCGCCGGCGCTGGGGGCAGACAGCCCACTTACCTGCGCCAGGGCCTTGAGCGAGCGGCGTGAGTCCTCCATCAGCGCGTTGATCAACAGTTGGTCGATGGCGTCGGTCATGTGCACCTCAAAGGGTAGGTCGCGGAATTTGCCTTGATAGTAAAGGCAAAACTATGGCTTTGCCTTGCTAATCGGCTGGAAGGTTGCACGGGGCCCCCTGCATACTGGTGCCATCGACGAGAGGAGGTGTGGGATGGACAATTCATTGCGCCGGGGGTCGCTGGAAATGGTAGCGGCCATGCTGATTTCCGGGACCATCGGCGGGTTCGTGCTGGCGTCCGGCCTGCCGGTACTGGAGGTGGTGTTCTGGCGCTGCGTGTTCGGTGCCGTGACCTTGCTGGTCATCTGTGCCGCGTTCGGCTTTCTGCGCCCCGGCGTGATCAGCCGCCCGGCGCTGCTGCTGGCGATGGCCAGCGGCGTGGCCATCGTCGGCAACTGGTTGCTGTTGTTTGCCTCGTATTCGCGGGCTTCGATTGCCATCGGTACCGCGGTGTACAACGTGCAGCCGTTCATGCTGGTGGGCTTGGCGGCGTTGTTTCTGGGTGAAAAAATCACCTTGGCCAAGCTGAGCTGGCTGAGCGTGGCGTTCCTCGGCATGCTGGCCATCGTCAGTGCCCATGGCGCCGCGCAGGGGGGTGGCGAGGACTACCTGCTGGGCATTGCCCTGGCGCTGGGTGCGGCGCTGCTGTACGCCATCGCGGCATTGATCATCAAGCGGCTCAGCGGTACGCCGCCGCATCTGATCGCGTTGGTCCAGGTGAGCACCGGCGTGGTGTTGCTGGCACCCTGGGCCAAGCTGGGCGGGCTGCCGGGTGAAATGCCGGCGCTGGCCAGTTTGCTGACATTGGGGGTTGTGCACACCGGCCTGATGTATGTGTTGCTGTACAGCGCCATCCAGCGCTTGCCCACGGCGTTGACCGGGGCGTTGTCATTCATCTACCCCATTGCAGCGATCCTGGTCGACTGGGTGGCCTTCGACCACCGCTTGACGCCGCTGCAATGGCTGGGGGTGGCGTTGATCCTGCTGGCGGCGGCAGGGATGCAGCAGGGGTGGTGGTTCAGACCCAAGTCGTTGGTCATCAAGGGCCATTGAGGCCGCGAAGCGCCCTTTCGCAGGCAAGCCAGCTCCCACAGGGATCGCCTTAGGGCTGACAGGTGTTTGCCACAAGGTATGGCAGCGCCTGTTAGAGCGAGCGCCGCCCGCGCGGCGCAATCGCGAGCTGCGCTCGCTCCTACGTTTGTTTCGGGCCAATTATTCCTGTGGGATTCGCGCGCGAACGCCTTGGTGC
>NZ_CAMZMX010000016.1:0-107878 GCF_947311875.1 Pseudomonas sp. PARCl1 | reverse complement strand
TCAGGCGCACCTCGCCGAAGGCCAGCGCCGGGGCATCCGGGGTGCGCTGCACCTGGGCCTCGATCAGTTGCTGGATGCTCTGCTGCAGCGGGTACTGTTCAGCGGTGGCGTTCCACGTGACCAGGGTGCGCTCGCGCTCGGCAGCCGCCAGCAATGGCAGTTCGGCCACCGGTTGGTGCGGTTGCTCGACGATGCCTTGCAACAGGTTGATGAAGTGGGTCGACAGCCGCTCGATGGTCGAGCGCTCGAACAGGTCGGTGTCGTATGCCAGGGAAACCATCAGCCCCTGCGCGGTCTCGCTGGTATCCAGCACCAGGTCGAACTGCGCCGTGGCACTGTCCCAATGCAGCGGCTCGACACGCAGTTCACCCCAGTTCCGCTCGGCGCGCGCAGCGTACTGGTGGTTGAACAGCACCTGGAACACGGGGCTGTGGCTAAGGTTGCGTTCCGGTGCCAGGGCCTCGACCAGTTGCTCGAACGGCAGGTCCTGGTGGGCCTGGGCCTGCAGCGCCGCCTGCCGGGTCTGGCGCAACAGGACGTCAAAGCCCTGCCCGCCATCGACTTCGGCACGCAGCACCTGGGTATTGACGAAGAAACCGATCAGCCGCTCGGTTTCAGCCCGGGTGCGGTTGGCCACCGGTACGCCGACGCGGATGTCGGCCTGGCCGCTGTAGCGGTGCAGCAAGGCCTGGAACGCTGCCAGCAGCAACATGAACAAGGAAGCATCCTGAGTCTTGGCCAGCTGTTGCAGCCCGTGGCTCAGTTCAGACTCGAGCGGGAAGTCCAGGCGCGCACCACGCAAGCGCCGTTGGGCCGGGCGTGGCCGGTCGAACGGCAGCTCGAGCACGACCTGCTCGCCGCCCAGTTGCGCCAGCCAGTAATCGAGCTGGCGGGCACGCTCGCCACCGTCCAGCCACTGACGCTGCCAGGCCGCGTAGTCGGCGTACTGCACAGGCAACGGTGGACAGTGCTCGCCGTGGTAGCCGCGCAGCAGCTCTTCGACCAGCACCTCCAGGGAGGCGCCGTCGGAAACGATATGGTGCTGGACGATGACCAGCACATGATCCTGCTCGCCCATGGCCAGCAACTTGACCCGCAGCAACGGCCCTCGTACCAGGTCGAACGGCGCCCGCACCTGGGCATCGACCCAGGCCGCCAGCGCCGCATCGTCCAGCTCGCCTGGGTGCTCGATCACGATGGGCAGCGCCAGGTGCGGATGAATATGCTGCCGCAGCTCGCCCGTGGCGTCATCGAAGGTGGTGCGCAATGGCTCGTGCCGGGCGATGACCTGGTCGAATGCCGACTGCAACGCCGGCAACTCGAGCGGCCCCCGCACACGCAACGCCGCCGGAACGTTGTAGGCGGCGCTCTCTGGGTCCAGCCGCCAGAGGAACCACTGCCGCTCCTGGGCGTAGGACACGGCCATCGCAGGCGTGCGCGGCAATACCGCAATCGCCGCGGCCGCCCCCTGGCCCAGTGCGGCGCAACGGTCGGCGAAGGCCCCCAGGGTCGGCTGCTCGAACAGCTGCCGCAGGGGCACTTCGAGCCCGAGCCCTTGGCGAATGCGCGCGATGACCTCGGTCGCCAGCAACGAGTGGCCACCGAGGCTGAAGAAACTGTCGGCAAGGCCGACGCGCTCGACCTGCAGGGCTTGCGCCCAGATCGTCGCCAGTTGTGCTTGCAACGGCGTGCGCGGCGCTTCGTAGACCTGCTGGGCGGCACTGAAGTCCGGCGCCGGCAAAGCCGCGCGGTTCAGCTTGCCGTTGTTGTTCAACGGCAGCCGTTCCAGCACCAGCAGGTGGGCGGGAATCATGTAGTCAGGCAGCGCCTGGCCCAAGGCAGCCCGTACGCCCTGTAGCCAGTCAGCCGACGGCGTGGCCTGAGCAGCGACCAGGTAGGCCACCAGTTGCGGCCCGGTCGGCCCGGCGAGGGCCAGCACCGCCGCCTCGCGCACCGACGCCAACCCTTGCAGGCAGGCCTCGATCTCGCCCATCTCGATGCGCATGCCGCGAATCTTCACCTGATGATCGATACGCCCTACGTACTCCAGGACCCCGGCCTGGGTATAGCGCGCCAGGTCGCCGCTGCGGTACAGGCGTGCGCCAGGCTGTTCGGCGAAGGGATCCGGCAGGAAACGCTCGGCGGTCAACGCCGGGCGGTCGAAGTATTGCTGCGCCAGGCAGCTCGGTGCACCGATGCACAGCTCGCCGACGCCATCGCTGGGCAACAGCTGGCCGGCACAATCCAGCACATACAGCGAGCGGCCTGCGATGGCGTGGCCGATGGGCACGCCATACGCGTCCTGCGCATCTTCGAGGCGGCAGTCATGCACGCTGGAGACTACTGTCGCCTCCGTCGGGCCATAGGTGTTGACCAGGCTGAGCCCGCCCAGCCCCGCCGCGTGCCACAGGCGCAGCCCTTCCACCGACATGGCCTCGCCGCCCACGTGCACCTGACGCAGCTTGCCCAGGCCCTGGCCCGGCCGCGCCGCGCAAGTCTTGGCCAGCATGTGCCAGTAGGCGGCCGGCAGGTCGGCCAGGGTCACGCCCTGCTCGACAATCAACCGCGCCAACTGATCGGCGTCCCACAGTGCCTCGCCACGCATGATCAACGCGGCGCCGACGCACAGCGGCGGATAGCATTGCTCGACGAAGCCGTCGAAACTGAAAGTGGCGAACTGCAGCACCCGGTCGTCGCGCTCAAGGCGGGAGTAGCCGGTGGCGCTGTAGCTGAACTCGCGCAGGGCCGCATGGCTGATCGCCACCCCCTTCGGGCGGCCGGTGGAACCGGAGGTGTAGATGACATAGGCGAGCTGCTCGGCGGCGACCTGCACATCCGGGTCGTGGTCGCCACAGTGCGCGGCCTGCTCGCCCAACACCCCCAGTTCCAGGCGACGCAACCCCGCCGGCAGCGCCAACTCGACCAGCAGGCCGTCGTCGCACAACAACAGGTCCAAGCGGCTGTCCTCGATCATGTAGGCCAGCCGTTCATGTGGATACTGCGGGTCCAGCGGCACATAGGTCGCGCCGCTCTTGAGCACGGCAAGCAGGCTGACGATCAGTTGCGGGCCACGGCGCAAGGCCAGGCCGACACGCTGGCCGGGGCGCACGCCCTTGGCGATCAGTGCATGCGCCAGGCGATTGGCCTGGCCATCGAGCTGACCATAGCTCAGGCGCAGCTCGCCACATTGCAAGGCCAAGGCCTGGGGCTGGCGCGCGGCCTGTGCCGCGATACGCTGGTGAACCAGTTCCTGGCTCGGCAACGCCAGTGCGCGGCCTTGGCTGAAGCCAAGCACCTCGGCCTGCCCCTTATCGTCAAGCAGGCCCAGCGCGCCTGACGGCGCGGCCGGGGTGGCGACCATCTGCGCCAGCACCTGGCGGAGCCCGGCGCACAGCTGAGCCACCTGCTCTGCCGCGAACAGCGCAGGGTCGTAGCCGAACGCCAGGCTGACCCCATCGCCGAGCTCGATACCGATGGTCAGCGGGTAGTGGGTGCGCTCGTGATTGCTCACCGCGCCGAAACGCAGGCCGGCAGGCGCGCCCTGGCGCAGCGCCTCGGCCACCGGGAAGTTCTCGAACACCAGCAGGCTGTCGAACAGCGCCGCGCCCTGCTGGCCAGCCCACCCTTGAATGGCATACAGCGGCACATGCTCGAATTCCCGCAGGCTCAGGTTGAAGTCCTGCACGTCGGCCAGGTAACCGGCCACCTTGCGATCGGGCGCGACATCGATCAGCACCGGCAAGGTATTGATGAACAACCCAAGCTGGCCGTCGATGCCCGGCAGTGGCGCCGAACGCCCGGACACCGTGGCGCCGAAGGCCACGCAGGCTTGCCCGGTCAGGCGCTGTAGCACCAGGCCCCAGGCCGCCTGGAACAGCGTGTTCAAGGTCACCTTGTGGTGACGGGCGAAACGCTCCAGCTCTGCGGCCTGCGCGGCGTCGAGGCGGGCCAGGTACTCACCCTCGCCTTGCGCGTCGGCGGGGCGACGCAGGGCCTGGGCGAGCAGCGTCGGCGCCTGCAAGGCGCCGAGACGGGCTTTCCAGAAACGCTCGCCGGCACTGGCGTCCTGGCGTTGCAGCCACGCCAGGTAATCATGGAAACGGCCGGCCGGCGCCGACAAGCGCTCGCCGGCGTAGTGCTGGACCACCTCGGCCAGTAGCTGGGCATTGCTCCAGCCATCCAGGAGGATGTGGTGGCAGGTGAAGACCAGGTGCCAGTCGTCGGCCCCGGTACGCACCAGCAGCAGCCTGAACAAGGGTGCGCGGGCCAGGTCGAAACCCGCCTCGTGCTCGGCCCGGGCCAGTGCATCGAGGTCTGCCGCAGGTTCATCGACGATGCGCAGTGGCAGTGGCAACTGTCGCTGGACGATCTGATGGGCACTGTCCAGGCCCTGCCAGTGGATGCTGCTGCGCAGGATATCGTGACGCGCCAGGGCCGCCTGCCAGGCCTCGCCGAAGCGTTCCAGGTCCAGGCCGCCGATAGCCAGGCGCAACTGGTTGATGTAAGCGCCGCCCTGGGTTTCATACAGCGAGTGGAAGAACATGCCCTGCTGCATGGGCGACAGTGGGTAGAGGTCTTCGATGTTGTGGCCGGGCACCGGCAATGCATCCAGTTGCGCCTGAGTGATGCGCGCCAGCGGGAAGTCCGACGGTGACGGTTGCCCGGCGGGCACGCCCAGGCAGTGCTCGATGAGCGCCTCCAGTTCCTGGTCGTAGGCCGTGGCCAACGCCTGGACCGTGTCGGTGTCGAACATCGCCAGGCTGAAGCCCCATTGCAGCGACAGCTCGCCGTTGTACACCTGCCCTTCCAGGGTCAGCCAGTTGGCCAGCGGTGCGTCCGGGTCCTGGCCGTCGCCGCCGCGCTCGGTGGCCGGCGCCAGCAAGGCCTGGGCATCGAACTGGCTGTCGAACTGGCCCAGATAGTTGAAGGTGATGCGCGGCGGGTCAAGCGTCGCCAGGGCCTCGCGCACCGAGGCGTCACCCAGGTAACGTAGCACGCCGTAACCCATGCCTTTGTCCGGTACCGCGCGCAGCTGTTCCTTGATGGCCTTGATCGAGTCGCCATGACCGGCGCGCGGGGCCAGGCGCAGCGGATAGAGGCTGGTGAACCAGCCGACGGTGCGGGTCAGGTCGATGCCGTCGAACAGCTCTTCGCGGCCATGCCCCTCCAGCTGCACCAACGCCGCCTGGCTGCCGCTCCATTGGCAGATGACACGTGCCAGGGCCGTCAGCAGCAGGTCGTTGACCTGGGTGCGATAGGCTGCGGGCGCGACCTGCAGCAACTGCCGGGTGCGCTCGCGGGACAGGCGCGACGCCAGTTTGGCCCCATGACGGTTGCTTACCGGCGCGTCCGGCCTGTCGCACGGCAGTGCGCCATCGCCGCGTTGCGCTTGCCAGTAGGGCAATTGCCCGACGAACGCCGGCGCCTGCTCGTGCAGCTGCGCAGACCAGGCGTGGTAGCTGCTGGTGCGCGGCGCCAGCGACAGCGGCTGCCCGGCCAGGCGCTGGGCATAAGCCTGCTCCAGGTCCTCCAGGAGGATACGCCAGGACACGCCGTCGACCACCAGGTGGTGAATAACCAGCAGCAGGCGCTGCTCGCCTTGCGGCAAGTCGACCAGCATGGCGCGCAATAGCGGCCCACTGCGCAGGTCGAGGCTGCGCTGGGCAGCGTCGCAGAGCGCCGTCAGCGCCTGGGCATCCGCAGCCTGGCGCTGCCACAGCTCGACCTGCGCGACCGGCGCGCCATAGTGCTGCCGCCAGCCTTCGGCGGCGGGCTCGAAGCGCAGCCGCAGGGCGTCATGGTGGTTGACCACATCGCCCAAGGCAGCGACCAGCGCCTGGGCCTGCAACGGTTGCCGGGCACCGAGCAGCAATGATTGGTTCCAGTGCTCGCGGACCGCAATGGCCTGTTCGAAGAACTGCCGCTGCACAGGGCTGAGCGCCACCTCGCCGGTGGCCGGCGCCTGCTCAACCGCCAACGATGGCTGGCGCCCGACCGCGCCGGCCAGGCCGCGCACGGTCTGGAACTGGAACAGGTCGCGCGGGCTGAACTGCAGGCCCTGGCGACGAGCGCGGCCAACCACCTGGATGGCGATGATCGAATCGCCGCCCAGCTCGAAGAAGTTGTCGTCCAGGCCAACCTCGGCCACGCCCAGCACCTCGCTCCAGACTTGCGCCAGGGTACGCTGTACATCGGTTTGCGGCGCCACGTAAGCGCCGCGCGAAGCGGCATCCGGTTGCGGCAGGGCCTTGCGGTCAAGCTTGCCGTTGGGGGTCAGCGGGAACTGCTCCAGCGGCATCAGGTGGCTGGGCACCATGAATTCCGGCAGCGCCTGCAGCAGCCAGGCCTTGAGCCCTTGCTGCCAGCCGTCTGGCATTTCGTCGAGCACCAGGTAGGCCACCAGTTGCTTGCCGTCCAGCGCCAACACCACGGCCTCGCGCACCCAGGCATGCTGGGCCAGGCGCGCCTCGATCTCGCCCAGCTCGATGCGCAGGCCACGGATTTTCACTTGATGATCGAAACGCCCCAGGTACTCGATCACGCCATCCACACGCTGGCGAACCCGGTCGCCGGTACGGTACAGGCGCTGTCCGGCCACGAAGGGGTCGGCAACGAAGCGCTCGGCGGTCAACCCCGGACGCCGGTGGTAACCACGGGCCAGGCCAATGCCACCCAGGTAGAGCTCGCCGGCAACGCCAGGCGCCACCGGCTCGAGGCCAGCATCGAGCACATAGGTACGGATGTTGGCGATGGGCCTCCCGATGGGCACGCTGTCGCGGCCTTCGTCGATGCAGGTCCAGTGCGTGACGTCGATGGCCGCCTCGGTGGGGCCGTAGAGGTTGTACAGCGCCGCCGCCGGCAGCTTGCCGAACACCTGCAGCTGCGCGTCCACCGGCAATGCCTCGCCGCTGCAGAGGATGCGGCGCAGGCTGTCGCAGGTCTCGACACCAGACTCGTGGATGAAGGCCTGGAGCATCGAGGGTACGAAATGCAGCGTGCTGACCTGATGGCGACGAATGGTCTCGATCAGGCGCGCCGGGTCCCGGTGGTCACCGGGTGCGGCCACGGCCAGCCGGGCACCCGTCATCAGCGGCCAGAAGAACTCCCAGACCGACACGTCGAAGCTGAACGGGGTCTTCTGCAGCACCGTGTCACCGGCACACAGGCCATAGGCTTCCTGCATCCAGTGCAGGCGGTTGGCCAGGGCTTCATGGCTGTTGCCGGCGCCTTTCGGCCGGCCGGTGGAGCCGGAGGTATAGATGACATAGGCCAACTGCCGTGGGTCGGTGGCCACCTGGGGCGGGCTGGCGGGCTGGTCGTCCAGCGTCAGTTGGTCCAGGGCGATGCACTGCACGTCAGCGGGCACCGGCAGGCTGCCCTGCAGCGCCTGATGGGTCAGCAGCAGGCGAATGCCGCTGTCCTCGATCATGTAGGCCAGGCGCTCCTCGGGGTATTCCGGATCCAGCGGCACGTAGGCCGCGCCGGCCTTGAGGATCGCCATCAGCCCGACGACCATTTCTACGCTGCGCAGCAGGCTGATACCCACGAGGCTGTCGGCTCCGGCGCCTTGCGCGCGGAGGAAGTGAGCCAGGCGGTTGGCGCGGGCATCGAGCTGCGCATAGCTGAGCGCGGTATCACCACAGACCAGCGCCGGGGCGTCTGGCGCACGGCGCACCTGATCCTCGAACAGCTGGTGCACGCCGCGTTCGAGCGGATAACCGCGAGCGGTGGCGTTCCAATCCTCCAGCACTGTGCGACGGCTGGCGTCATCGAGCATCGGCAACTGCCACAGCGCGCTGTGCGGCTGGCTGACCAGGGCTTGCAGCAGGGCCTGCCAGTGTGTCGCCATGCGTTCGATGGTGGCGGCCTCGAACAGGTCGCTGGCATAGGTGAAGGCGGCGTGCAGGGTGCCACCCTGCTCGTAGGTGTCCAGGCTCAGGTCGAACTGGGTGGTGCGGCTGCGCCATGCCAGGGGCGACAGTTGCAGCCCCGAGGCCAGGGTCACGGTGGCCAGGTCGGCGACCTGCGGCTGGTGGTTGTACATCACCTGGAACAGCGGCGCATGGCTCAGGCTGCGCTCGACCTTCAGCGCCTCGACCAGGCGTTCGAACGGCAGGTCCTGGTGCGCCTGGGCACCGTGTACGACCTGCTTGATGCCTTGCAGGTAGGCCAGCACCTCGAGGTGCGCGTCCGGCCGCACACGCAACACCTGGGTGTTGACGAACAACCCGATCAGCCCTTCGACTTCGGCGCGGTTGCGGTTGGCCACCGGGCTGCCGATACGCAGGTCGGCCTGGCCGGTATAGCGCTGCAGGAGCAAGCCGAACGCGCCAAGCATGACCATGAACGGCGTAAGGTTATGCTGCCGGGCGAAGCCGCGCAGACGCTCGGCCAAGGCCGCATCGACCGCGAACGAGCGGCGCTCGCCACTGAAGCTCGGGGTCGCCGGCCGGGCATTATCCAAGGGCAGTTCGAGCACGGGCTGCTCATCGCCCAACTGCGCCTGCCAGTACGCCAGCTGCCGCGCCAGTTCGCCGGCTTCCAGCCAGCGGCGCTGCCACAGGGCATAGTCGACGTACTGGATCGGCAGATCCGGCAGTTGCGGCGCATGACCAGCGGCGAAGGCGTCGTAGCAGCGGCTGAACTCGTCGATCAGCACGTTCATCGACCAACCGTCGGAAACAATATGATGCAGGGTCAACAGCAGTACATGTTCCTGCTCGGCCAGGCGCAACAGACGCACCCGCAGCAGCGGCCCTTGCGCCAGGTCGAATGGACGCAAGGACTCGGCCTCGGCTTGGGCACGCACCTGCGCTTCGCACTCGGCCTCTTCCCACTGACGCAGGTCGACCCGCTCGATCAAGGCCTCGCCCACCGGGCGATAGACCTGGAGCAGACTGTCGTCAGGCTGGACCTCGAATACGGTGGTCAGGCTCTGATGACGCGCCAGCAGGCTGGCGAACGCCTGCTCCAGCGCGGACTCATCCAGTTGGCCGGTCAGACGCACCGCGCCTGGCAGGTTGTAGGCGCCGCTCTGGGGGTCCATCTGCCAAAGTACCCACATGCGCTGCTGGGCATAGGACAACCCTTGGCGGTCCGGCGCCTGGACCCCGGCCGGAATGAGGAACTGGGAAAAGTCGATGCCCTCCCTGGCCAGGGTCTCGAGGAACACGCCGCGTTTGTCCTGCGGCAGTTCAATGAAACGGCGGGCCAGTAGCAGGGACTTTTCTGCATTCATCAGATTGCTTCCGTACGAGTGAGGTATCGGGCGGGGCCCGGCTATCCCTACGAAACGGATGCAACCTGAAAAAAATTAATGCCATAGCGCCCCCCCACGGCAGCTGCAGACACACCCCGGGGCAACCCCGGGCGTGGCCGACCGGCCAACAGGGAGGCGTTAATTTGCCGTTGCGGCGGCTCGTTTACCAACAAAGCCGCCCTGCAAGAGGACCTTCGCATGCCTAGCCCCTCCCGCATCACCCAGGCACTCCAGCAAGGCCTGCGCCGCCTGGTCGGCAGCCCCGGCCCGGCTGCCAGCGCCTACCGCCTGTTCGATCTGCAGCTCAAGCAACGCATCACCCTTTCCCCATCACTTGCACGCCTGGTGTTCACCGCTGCGGATGTGGCGCGGATGGCCACAATGGCCCCCGATCAACGGGTCAAGCTGTTCTTTCCCGCCCCAGATGGTTCGCTGCCTGTAGTTCCCGCCGATGCCCACTGGAAAACGGCGCACAGCGCCTTGCCGCCCGCGCAACGCCCACCCATGCGGACCTACACCATCCGCGCGCTGCGTCGGGAAGCACTGGAAGTCGATGTAGATTTCGTGCTGCATGGCGTCAACGGCCCTGCTTCGGCTTGGGCCACCCATGCCCAGGTAGGTGACCGCCTGCAGATGCTTGCGCCCAACCTGGACTATGCCGGCGACCCCGGCGGTTATGAATGGAAGCCACCCCAGGGCGTACGCAACGTACTGCTGGTAGGTGACGAAACGGCACTGCCGGCGATTGCCGGCATTCTTGAGCAACTGGCAGGGACCCAGCCCGAGCTTGCGGTGCAGGCGTTCATCGAGGTGCCGTTGCAAGCTGACTGCCTGGATCTGCGCCATGGCGATGCCACCGAACTGCATTGGCTGCCGCGCGAGCTGCTGGGCTGCGCGCATGGCCAGGCCATGCAGCATGCGGTGCGCGAACTGGCCAGCCTGCCTCAAGGGCAGGCCGCGTCGCGGGTAAAGCTGGAAGAGGTGGATATCGACACACGAATACTGTGGGAGCAGGCCAGTAGTGCCAGGACCACATTCCATGCATGGGTCGCGGGGGAATCGGCGACAGTGATGGATATTCGCCGGTATCTGATCAAGGAGCGCGGGTTGCAACGCGCGTGCCTGACCCTGATGGGCTATTGGCGGGCCGGGCGGACCTTTGATTGACGTGAGATAGCCGGGGCACTTTGCGGCCCCGGCAATGGTTCAGACTGCCACGCTCAACGCCTCGGCAAAACGCTGTGCAACGTCATCGATCTGCTCGCCGCTGATGATCAACGGCGGCAGGAAGCGCACCACCGCGCCATGCCGCCCACCCAGCTCCAGGATCAGCCCACGCCTGAGGCACTCGCGCTGCACCTTCGGCGCCAGGTCGCGGTTAGCCGGTGGGTGGCCCAGCGCATCGGGCTGGCCTTGCGGGTCGACCAGCTCCACGCCCAGCATCAAGCCCCGGCCACGGATATCACCCAACTGCGGGTAGTCCCGCTGCAGGCGCTGCAGGTGCCCACGCAACCGTAGCCCCATGGCCTCGGCATGCTCGGCCAGGCGATGCTCGACCAGGTAGTCGATCACCGCCGAACCCGCCGCCATGGCCATCTGGTTACCGCGGAAGGTGCCGGCGTGCGCCCCCGGTTTCCACGTGTCCAGCCAGTCGCGATACACCACCACCGCCAACGGCAGGCTGCCGCCAATGGCCTTGGAAAGCGTGACCACGTCCGGCACGATGCCGGCATGCTCGAAGGCGAACATCCGCCCGGTACGGGCAAAGCCGCTCTGAATCTCATCGACGATCAAGGCCACACCCGCCTGCTCGGTGATCCGGCGCACGCCCTTGAGCCATTCGATATCGGCCGGGATCACCCCGCCCTCGCCCTGCACCACCTCCAGGATGACTGCAGCCGGCAGTGGCACCCCGCTTTCCGGATCGAGCAGCAGGTTTTGCAGGTAATGCAGGTTGGCCTTGACCCCGGCCTCACCGCCCAGGCCGAACGGGCAGCGGTAGTCGTACGGGTATGGCATGAACTGCACGCCGCTGCTCAACAAGGCACCCAGCGGTTGCTTGGGACCATGGCTGCCCATCAGGCTCAGGGCCCCCTGACTCATGCCATGGTAGGCGCCCTGGAAGGCCAGCACGGTGCTGCGCCCGGTGGCGCTGCGCACCAGCTTGAGTGCCGCCTCCACGGCGTCGGTCCCGGTCGGGCCGCAGAACTGCACCTTGGCCTCGCGGCGCAGGGCCTCGGGCAGGATGCTGTACAGGTCCTGAACGAAGCGGTCCTTGACCGGTGTAGTCAGGTCGAGTGTGTGCAAGGGGATCTCATCGGCCAGCACACGCTGGATCGCCTCGATCACCACCGGGTGGTTATGGCCCAGCGCCAGGGTGCCGGCGCCCGCCAGGCAGTCGATGAACTGTCGGCCTTCGACGTCTTCGACGTGGATACCCCTGGCGCGCTTGAGCGCCAGCGGGATGCGCCGTGGGTAGCTGCGGGCGTTGGACTCCTGCTGTTGCTGGCGTTGCAGCAAGGGTGAGTCGGTGAATTCGTACAGGGCCTGCGACACGCTGGCCGGCGGGACCTGGGCAAGGCTGGAAGCGGTGGACATGGGTAAATCCTCGCAAGCGAGCGAAAGTGCGGGTGTTCGTCGCTTGGAAAACGCTTGGGTGCTGGGAGGATTTAGCGGTTGTTACTGTATTTTACTTACCCTGTGCCGGCCCTTTCGCGGGCTTGCCCGCTCCCACAGGTACTGCACAGCGCCTGACCCTGTGGGAGCGGGCAAGCCCGCGAAAGGGCCGGCACAGGCAGTGAAAATCAACTGCTCGAACGCGCCGGCACTTGCAACCACACCCGCAAGCCATCGCTACTGCTGTCGAACCTGAGGCTACCGGCACACCGCTGCACGATCGCCTGCACAATCGCCAACCCCAGCCCGCAACCACCGCTCTGCCCGCTGCGCCAGAAACGCTCGGTAAGGTGTTCCAGATCCGCCTCGGCAATCCCCGGCCCATGGTCACGCACCATGAAGCCCACCTGCCCGTCAGCCATCTGCACCTCCAACTCCACTGCCTGTTCGCCGCCATGGCGCAGGGCGTTGTCCAGCAGGTTGCGCAGCGCGGCCACTGCCAGCGGCGCCGGCATGCCCAGGTAGATCTGCGTGGCCTCTTCAGGCAGGCGCAACACGATACGCCGGTTGTCACCCCCACCGGCATCCTGTACGGCCTGGCGGGCCACCTGCTCGGCGCTGCACTGCACGCCATCCTCGAACGAAAGGCTGCCCTCCACCCGTGCCAGCATCAGCAGTTGCTCAAGGGTACGGTGCATGCGGTCGGCGCCCTGCTCGGCATGCTCCAGTGCCTGCTCGCGCACGGCGCCATCGGTCATGCGCGCCACCTGCAGGTGGGTCTTGATTGCGGTCAACGGGCTGCGCAACTCGTGCGCGGCATCGTCGGTCAGGCGCCGCTCGCGTTCGATGGTCTGGGCAATGCGCAGGAACAGCTGGTTCTGGGTGTCCAGCAACGGTTGCAACTCGCTGGGCAGGCCCGCCACCTGCAACGGCTCCACGCTGTCGGCGCGCCTGCGGCGCAAGGCATCGCGCATGCGGTTGAGCGGTTCCAAGCCCTTGCCCAGGCCGATCCACAACAACCCCAGGCTACCGAGCAGGGCCATCAGCACCGGCGCCGAAGCCGCCAGCAGGATCGACTGGTTCAGCGCTTCACGCTCCATATGCCGGTCGGCGGTGGTGATGCGCACATCCCCATGGTTGTAGGTGAAGGTGCGCCACGAAGCGCCGTCGATGGTCTGGTCGCGGAAGCCGCTGCGCTCGTCATCCATGGTCCCATCGTGCTTGTGGTTGCTGGCGAGGATTTCGCCGCGCAGAGAGCTGACCTGGCAGGCCATGCCGTCCGGCACGCTGAACTGGTCGGCCGAGAAATGCGCCTCGCCGCCCTTGGCCGTCAAGGGCTGCGGCAACTGGTCGATCAGCCCGGCGACCATGCGCGCCGAGGCGACCAGCCGTTGGTCGAGGGAAAACATCATCTGCTGGCGCAGGTCGCGCAGCATCCATGCCGCAGCCAGCACCCAGATGATGATGAAGGCACTGCCCAGGATCAGGCTCAAGCGTACCCGCAGGCTCACGGTGCGGCCTCTTCCGGTGCCTGCGCCGGGCCCAGGCGGTAGCCCAGGCCGCGCACGGTCTCGACGATACCGTTGCCGAGCTTGCGCCGCAGGTGGTGGATATGCACGTTCAGGGCGTTGCTTTCCACTTCGTCACTGAAGCCATACACGCAGTCCTTCAACTGCTCGCTGGACAACACCCGCCCGGGGTTTTGCAGCAGGGCCTGCAACAGCGCCTGTTCACGGCGGGAAAGGTCGACCTGCTGGCCGGCCAGGGTCGCCTCGCAACTGCTGGGGTCGTAACGCAGCGGGCCGTGCTCGATCACATTGACCGCCCGCCCCGCCACCCGCCGCAGCAGGGTGTGCAGGCGTGCAGCCAGCTCGCGCAGGTCGAAGGGCTTGAGCAGGTAATCGTCGGCACCGGCCTGCAGGCCATCGACGCGATCGGTGACGGCGTCGCGCGCGGTAAGCACCAGCACCGGCAAGGTCTCGCCTTTTTCGCGCAGGCGGCGCAGCAGCTTGAGGCCGTCTTCGTCGGGCAGGCCCAGGTCGAGGACCATCACGTCGAACTGCGCCGCCTGCAGCATGGCCCGCGCAGCGGCGGCGTTGCCCACCCGGTCGACGGTCAGGCCCTGGGCGGTAAGGCCGGCGCAGATGCCGGCAGCGATCAGGTCGTCGTCCTCGCAGAGCAGAACGTGCATGGTGTGGGCTCCCGCATTGGTGTGGCTGGCATTGCACTATGAAGGGATTAAGGGGGGATTATGGACCTTTGCAGGTGGGCTGGGCGAGCGCGGCTTGAGCGCGTGCGACCGCCTTGAACGAAGTCTCCTTTTCCTACAGCCGACTCAGGAATTTCCGAACCAAATCCATGATGGGATTTCCCCCTGCACACGCTGTCAGGGAGACACCTCATGCACCTGGATTACCTCGTGCCCTCGTGGTTCGAGATCGAATCACGTGTTACCGATGAAATGGGCTATCAGGGACGCGCCCAATTTCGTAGCTACCTCAATGAACCTGTGGCCTCACTGGCCCTCAACCTACGTCGGGTCAGGGCCGTCCAGTCGGCCTTCAACCAGGCCGAGTGGCAGGCCGGCAGTATCCTGCACCAACGCTTTGCCGACCTGGAAATCGCCAGCATCCTCAACGAACTGCTCAAGGTGGTGAGGGAGATGGCGATGATCGTCGTCGGCAGCACCCTCACCGGCGGCGCCATTGGCGCTGGCATCGGGGCATTTGGCGCAGGTGCAGGGGCCATTCCCTTGGCCGGCGCTGGCGCGGCGATGGGCCTCAAGGTCAGCGGCTGGATACTTGGCGTACTGGGGCTTGCCTCCATCGCCGAGTTCTTCATTGAAGGCCTGCCCCGCATCGGCGAGTACTACCTCGATGGCATTCGCATAGCCTGGGAGGGCACGCGGGACGATAGCTACAACCCCTTTGGGGGCGATGATCCGCAGGCGATTTCCAGGGCTGCCCATCACATCGCCTTGGGCCACGTGGAAGTAGTGGTGCTGCTGTTGGGGGCGATCGTCTCGTACCTTACCCGCGGTCGCGGTGACGCACGGGTGCTCGCGCAGGAAATGGCCGCCAGCAGCAAAGGCGCGCGCCTTGGGCAATGGATGCTCAAGCATGAGGAAGGGTTGAAGAAACGGCCAGATCTGCAAGTGCCGGAACGGCGCAAGGGTGCGGGGAATGAGCCGCAGCCAGTTCAGCCGAACCGGCAGGCGGGAAAAGAACATGAGCCCTCGACAGTCAAGCCCGCTAGCATGCCATTGCACACCGTGGCGTGTTTCAAGGCGGACAAATTGCCAGCATCGAAGCATGGCGAGTTTGAACGGCAATTGAAGGGGCAGCAGGAGGGGTTGAATCGACTGACGGTTGAAGAGTTTTTGGAAAATGTCGCCAATCCCGTAAAGCGAAACCCAATTTTGGCACGCAAAGCTCGCAAGCAGATGCAAGACAAGTTGGAGCAGCGGATACTGGATGACTTGCCGGACGAGATGAGTCTATTTGAGGCCCAAAGGATGGCTGCAAGATTAGCTAAGGAGACCATGGCAACGCTTGCAGCCTTGCACAACCCTGATTTGACCGCCGGAGGCAAAGATGCCATTGACGATTTCGGGGACAGGCAAGTCAACTCCACCATAGGCCCCCAGTGGAAAAGCAAGATCAAGAGTATGCAGACAGCTGCCGAACAAACATTGAAATCGGGCAGCGGTGCTTCCCTCATGAACATCAAATTACACAAATGCTAGATTGATAGGGACCTCATAATGGATGACGTCTACGCCTCCTTCATCGAAAAAATTGGACAACCTATTCTCAGGCAGGAGGTACCTGCCTCGGCCATCGAACGCTACAGGGGAAAACTACCAGAAAAATTGATGGAATATTGGGCAAAATACGGGTGGTGCGGATACGGTGACGGCATTTTTTGGACGGTCGACCCTCAAGAGTATGAGGGTGTCGTTGCGTATTGGATCAATGGCACGCCCTTGGCCGCGCATGACAACTATCACGTAATCGCGCGTGGGGCATTCGGCGATCTATACTTGTACGGTGAAAGAACAGGCTTTTCACTGAGCATTGCCAGCCATATCTCACATTACTGCGGCAACAACCGCCGCACCTCTAACATCGACAGACATGTGCAATCATTCTTCCTACAGACAAAAAAGGACAGCAATGATTTCGAAGGGTTATTCGAAGCAGCAAGGAAAAAACTTGGCATACTCAATCACAATGAAATGTATGGATTCAACCCCGCACTTGCCTTTGGCGGGAAAGCGAGTTTAGAGCGAATCGAAAAAGTAAACACCCTGGAACATTTAATAATGCTCTCAAAGCTAACTGCACTTGAGCCCTACCGCTTCTCCGACTTCTAAAAACCCAAAAGGGACTTGAAACCATGGACGTAGTCTTCAGCATTTTCCTGGAAACCTTCGGCGCCCCCATCGGCCAGCAGCCCGTGCCACCTGCCGCCATCGATCATTACAGAGGCAAACTCCCGAACCGCCTCCTTGAATACTGGCAAGACCACGGCTGGTGCGGCTACGGCGGCGGCTTGTTCTGGCTGGTAAATCCCCAGGAATACCAGGAGGTAGTGGCCTCTTGGTTGGCAGGTACGCACTTCGAAGCAT
Source organism: Pseudomonas sp. PARCl1 (assembly GCF_947311875.1). NCBI lineage: Bacteria > Pseudomonadati > Pseudomonadota > Gammaproteobacteria > Pseudomonadales > Pseudomonadaceae > Pseudomonas > Pseudomonas sp. PARCl1. The sequence goes on along the minus strand of NZ_CAMZMX010000016.1, from coordinate 91,373 downwards.
GCGACACTTATCACCTCATCGCCCGCAGCGCTTTTGGCGACCTGTACCTATGGGGTGAGAAAACCGGCTCGGTGCTGACCATCGCGGCCTACCATTCCCGCTATCTCGATGGCGCTCACAGTTCAGGAGACGAAGAACGCGACAACAAGATCCATGGTTTGCTCATGTGGCTAATGACCGAATGCATCTATTTCGACGACCTGTTCGAACCTGCCAGGGAACGGCTCGGCACCTTGGGCGTAGATGAAATGTATGGCTTTGTCCCCGCCTTGATGCTGGGAGGGTCAGACAGCCTTGAGCGGCTTGAAAAGCTCAAGGTGGTGGAGCATCTGCTGCTGCTCTCCCAACTGAGCGAACTGCAACCCTATGAATGGGCTGACGAAGGGGAAGATTAGGCCCTGACGTGCGGGTTCAATGCCTCCGGCCTGTCGACATCCTGAAGCACGCCGACGTCCTGCACGTGCACCCTGACGCAACTTTCTGGGTGAGCCTTCACTACCGATCGCGCCCCTTCATCACCCTGCAACCGGGCAAGCGCCGGCCAGAAATCACGGCCGAACAACACCGGATGGCCCTGCCGCCCGGCATGCCAAGGCAGGACTATCGTTGACGCACTGGCCTGGCGTGCAAGCAAGCCAAGCGTGGCGGGCGCCACCCAGGGCATGTCGCCCAACACAACCGCTACCGCCCGCGCCTCGCAATCTGCCAGCGAGGCGGCGCCGGCCGCCAGGCTATGGCCCATGCCCCGTGCGCAATCGACACTGGAAATGACCCGGCACGCCGATGGCAAACCCAGCGCCTCTGCCCGTTCGCCGGCGCGCAACACCACCCGCACCTCCTCAAACACCGCGCAGGCACTTTCGACACTGTGCACCAGCAGGCTGCGACCATCCGCCATCAGCGCCCGGCGCTTGTCACCGCCGAAGCGTAAGCTGCTGCCAGCCGCCAACACCAACGCCACCACACTCATAGTGCCGCCCGCCCAATGCCGTTGCGCAGGCGCAAGATATCGGCCAGCACCGCCAGGGCGATTTCCGCCGGGGTCTTGCTACCCAGGTTGAGGCCGATCGGCGCATGGATACGCGCCAACTGGTCGCTACTGAGGCCACCGATGCGCTGCAAGCGCTCGCGACGCTTGTCAGAGGTGGCCTTCGAGCCCATCACGCCGATGTAGAACGCTTCGGTACGCACCGCTTCAAGCATGGCCAGGTCATCGATTTTCGGATCATGGGTCAATGCAACCACCGCCGTGTCGGCATGGCAACCGCCATTGGCGATAAATTCCGACGGCAGCTCGCGGCGTAGCTCGATGCCGTCCAGGTGCACGCCGTCGAGCACTTCATCACGTGGCTCGCAGAGAATCACTTCGAAGCCCAGGCCTTTGCCGAACTCGGCGCAACAGTGCGCCACGCTGGAATAGCCCGCCAGCAGCAGGCGCTGGGCGGCGCCGACGCGCAGCCGTACACAGGTGGGCTCACGCTGCACCCGCGGCCCCTGGCTGGTGTCAGGCACCAACTGGCGGTTGCCGTCGGGCAGGCGCACTTCACGCAACAACCGGCGCTGCCCCAGCAATGCGCTTTGCAACTCGCGCAGGTGGGCCTGCACGTCGCACTCGGCCGCCAGGTTTTCCACCAGCACTTCCAGCACCCCGCCGCACGGCAGGCGAATGCCCGAGCGGGGGTCACTGCCATCGCCGTAACGCACAAGGGTGACCGGCTCGGCGAACTCGCCCAAGGCCACACGGTGCAGGAAGTCGTCCTCTACGCAGCCGCCAGACAACGAACCCAGCCACTGGCCGCTGGCGTTGACCGCCAGCAGCGACCCCGGTGCACGCGGCGCCGAACCGTAGGTGTCGAGTACCGTGCACAACCACACCTGCTGACCGCTGCACGACCACTGCAAGGCCTGGCGAATCACCTGAAGATCGAGATGCTGCACCGGTTACTCCGCCTGCAGCTCGGCGAGCTGCTGTACCTTCAGGTCACCGGGCAATCCACCCCAGGCCTGGCGCAGGTAGTTGACCATGTCCGTCACCTGCTGGTCATCCAGCTTGCCGGCGAAGCCAGGCATCGGCTGCATGCGCTCGAAGCCGGTGAACTGTTGTTCGCGGATGCCTTCGAGGATGACCTTGACCAGGTTGCGCGAGTCGGCCTGGCGCAGCACGGTATTGCCCTGCATGGCCACGGCGACGTGTGGCTTGCCCTCGCCGTCGACCCCATGGCAGCCGGCGCAAACGTTCAGGTACTGCTGGTGGCCGCGCTGGGCACTGTCGCTCATCTGCGCCAGGGCAACCGGCTGGATGACCTTGGCCGCGGGCGGCTGGTCGCCCAGCAGGTAGGTGGCCATGGCCGCCAGGTCGGCGTCCTCCAGGTGCTGGGTGCTGTGGTGCACCACCGGGAACATCTCGTTGAACATGCTGCCCTGGGCGCTGATGCCGTGCTTGAGGAAGGTGGTCAAGTCTGGCTGGGTCCAGCCCCGCTCAGCCAGGTCTTGCGCCAGCAGGCTGGGCGCCAGGTAACCCGCCAGCAGGCCGCCGCTCAGGCGCTGGTCTTGCTGCAGTGCGCCGATCGCATTGCGTGGGGTATGGCACTCGCCACAGTGGCCCATGACTTCGACCAGGTACTGGCCACGCTGCCAGGCCGGGCTTTTGCCCTCGGCTGGCTGCAGCTGCACGCTCTTGCCATACAACAAGTTCCAGCCGCTCAGGCCCATGCGCACGTTGAACGGGAAGCGCAGCGCCGTCTGCGGGGCCGGGCGGTTGATCGGCGGTACGGTTTTCAGGTAGGCAAGAATCGCGTCCGAGTCTTCGCGCTTGATCAGGTGGTACGAGGTGTAAGGCATCGCGGGATAAAGGTTGGCACCATCCTTGCGCTTGCCCTGCGTGACTGCTGCAAAGAACTCGTCGGCGCTGTAGTTGCCGATGCCGTACTGCTTGTCCGGGGTGATATTGCTGCCGTAGATGGTGCCGAACGGCGAATGGATCGGCAGGCCGCCGGCATACGGTGCGCCACCTTCGGCGGTGTGGCAGGCCATGCAGTCGGCGGCGCGGGCCAGGTATTCACCGCGCTTGACCTGTGCTTCATCGGCAGCCAGGGCCGCCGAACTGACGGCAACACCCAACGCCAGCGCCAATGCGCTACGTACGAAGCCCATGTTCAACCCTCCTTGACCAGGCCGAGGTCGTTGAGCACCTGGCGGGTGGCGTCGTAGTAACGCACGTAGCCAGTGCACCGGCAAATGTGGTGCCCGAGGCTGGCCTCGATGCGGTCTTGCACTTCGCTCTTGTTCAGCGGCTGGCGCTGGGCGGTTTCCACCAGCACGGTAGCGGCGTTGACAAAGCCTGGTGCGCAGTAACTGCACTGGAAGGCGAACAGGTCGACGAACTTCTGCTGGATCGGGTTCAGCGTCAGGTTGCCGGCCTCGTCCTTGCTGGCATGGCCTTCGATGGTGCGCACTTTCTTGCCTGCAAAGTAGTGGGCACCGGTGATGCAGGTGCGCACTTCTTCGCAGGTGCCGTCCGGGTTGTCCACGATCACCACGCAGGCGTGGCAGATGCCCTGGCCGCAGCCCAGGCGCGAACCGGTGAGGTTCTGGTGTTCGTGCAGGTAGTCGAGCATCGCCAGGTCGTCGGGGACCTCGACCGGGCCGACCGGTTGACCGTTGAGGGTCAGTTGCAGTGGGCGGTTAGCCATTGAGGGCCTCCTTGATACGGGCTGGGGTAATGGGCAGATCGCGCACGCGCTTGCCAATGGCATGCGCGACGGCATTGCCGATGGCACCGACGACCGGGATCATCACCACTTCGGCAATGCCCTTGGACGGGTCGGTGGGTGACAGCGGCGGCAGAATTTCGCTGGTCTGCTGCCACACCGCCACATCGCGCGCATGCGGCAGGCGGTAGCGGTTGAAGTTCCAGTCGCCCTCCCCGGGCCCGCCCTCGTACATTGGCATTTCTTCGGTCAGGGCGTGCCCGATACCCATGGCAATGCCACCTTCGAGCTGGCCTTTGACCAGCTCCGGCACCAGCGCCCGGCCGCACTCGACCCAGCTGTGGTGGTTGAGCACTTGCACTTCGTGGGTGCCCTTGTTGACCTTGACTTCGACAATGGTCGCCACCGGGCTGTAGTAGGTGACCATGGCGTTGTTCAGCTGGGTATCGGGGTACGCCGCGTTCTGCCGGTCGAGCAGGTGATAACCGTGGCTGCTCATCTGCGCTTTCTTGGCGTTGACCGCGCCGTCGCCGTATTTCACGGCCACGGCGTCGAGCGGGAAGCGCTCGCGCACACCGTCGATGACGAAGTCGGCTTCGGCCCAGCTCCAGCGGTTGAAGCCGTGGACGCTCACACCGGTGACCAGGCCCATGTCATGGGCCTTTTGCGCCAGTTGGGCGAACGGGATCGGAGCCAGGCCGTTGCCGGTCAGCTCACCGTTGACCCACACAGCGTTCTCGCGGCGCACCACCAGCGGGTTGGCCTGCCCGCCGTAAGGCCCCTGGCGCCAGATGGCCATGGCCGCCGGCCACAGGCCGTGGTTGAACAGTACCCGTGCAGCTTCGCGGGTAGCGTGGCTGAAATAGAACGCCGAGTTGGTCGCCGACGATGGCGACGCCAGCTTGCCCACCCAGCGCGGGTTACGCAGGGCAGCGTCCTGTTCGGGCTGGCTGATCAGGTACGGGTTGCCGCTGGTGGTCAGCTGCAGCTCTGGCCACTCGGTAACGGCAGTGCGCACCTCATCGGCCGAACGGCCAAGGAAGTCGCTGACCACCAGGGCCTGCGAAGTGGACATGCCAGTGCCCAGTTCGGTACCGATGTGGCGCAGGCTGATGCGCCCGTCGCGGCTGAACTCGACGCTGGCCATCGGCGCTTCCGCGCCAGTCCCGAAGTCTTTCTGGCAGATGGCGAAACCCACGCCGTACCAGTGATCCTGGTCCTTGGCATCCATCTGCTGCTTGCGTGCGTCACGGTTGCGCCACCAGTCGTGCACGGCGGCCTTGTCGAGAATTTCGTACAGGCGCAGGGCGCCGGCCGGCACCGCCCCCTGGGTGTTCTTCATGCCCGACTTCAGCGCGTTGGCACGGCGCAGGTCGATGGCATCCACGCCCAGGCGGCCGGCGATTTCATCGACCATCATTTCAGTCGCCGCCATGCTCTGCAGGGTGCCATAGCCGCGCATGGAACCCGCCTCCACGCCACGCGAGTAATAGGCAGTCACCGACAGGTCGTTCTGCGGCATGTAATAGATCGACTGCGCTGCGGTCGCACCCACTGCGGCCACCGACGGGCTGTAGTTGATGCGCCCGCCACCGTCGCAGCTCATGTCGGCGCGGAAAATCTTGAAGCTGTTGTCTTTCTTGTCCACCGCCAGTTGGTAGCGGATATCGAAGGCATGGCGCTTGATGCCGCTCTGGAACTGCTCGTAGCGGTCATTGGCCAGGCGGACCGGTACCCCGTCGCCGTACAACGCAGCCACGGCAGCGTAGAAAACGAAGATGTTGTTGTCCTTGGAGCCGTAGCCCACGGTATAGCCGGGGTGCATGTTCAGGGTGTTCAGGGCAAACCGCGACGGCTTGATCATGTGCACGCATTCCTGCGCCACTTCGAACGGGCACTGGGTGGCAACCACGAAGTGCAGCGTGCCGCTGGCCCGGTCATACCAGCCGTTGCCGTTGTCCGGCTCCAGCGCGGCAGGTTCGATGGACGGCGTCTTGTAGCGCTCGTCGAACACCAGCCAGTCCTCGGGCGGGTTGTCCAGCTGTTCGGCCATACGGTTGGCGTAGAACAACCCCTGCTCGGTCAGGTCACCATGCTGGTTGGGCTGTTTCGACCACACCGGCTTGCGGTTGAGGATGGTGGGGAACAGCATGGAATTCTTCAGGCTGGAGAACTCATCGTCGTCGAACGGCGTGGCGCCGCCCACCCGCACGAAGCGGAAGCTGCCATAGGGGTCACGCTGGTACAGCGGCGCCTGGGCGCCGTAGCGGATCGCCTGGTCCTTGAACTGCAGCTTGCGCTTGGCCTGGCGGAAACGCTCGAAATCGTGCCAGATCAGGATTGCCACGGGGTGGCCGATGAACATCGGTACTTGGCCGGGCGGCAGCAGTGGGTCGGGCGAGTGCGCTTCGGGCCAGGCGATGCCGTCCTGTTCCAGGTCGGCGGCGGTGACGACACGGTCTGGTTGCAGGTCTGCCCCCAGCAGGCTCAGGTCATGCCCGGCATAGATGCGGTCAGCCTTGGTGGCCTTGAGCAGCAAGGCATGGCCCTGCTGCACCGGCCAGCCTGGCATGTCCTTGGCACGGATGTCGCGGGCGAACACCTTGTCGCCGCAGACCTTGGACAACGCATCGTTACGGAAACGCGCCTTGCCGTCATGGTTCATCCACTTCTGCGGCGAAGCGGTGACGCGTTCCTCCATCAGCGCGGCGAATGCCTGGCTGCCAAGTGGCGCCATGGTCACACCGACACCAGCGACCAGGCCGCCTTGCAGGAAGGCGCGCCTGGAAATATCACGGTTGGACATGCTTGATCCTCTGGGCAGTCGAGGGTCTGCCCTTTCTTCTGATTCTGGGCCTGGCTTGAAGAAAGCTGACCTGAACGTCAACTTTACAGCAATTTAGCGAGGACAGGCAAAGTCAAGCCGACAATATGTCGCGGTGTGTCGGGTTTTAAGCGGAGGATCCGTGCTTGGGCTGATAGGTGTTCGCCTTTGGAGATTCGGCGCTCGATCTCACAGGCGCTGCAAATCCCCCGTCAAGCACCGAAAACCCTCACACCCCCTTCAAAACCGCCGTTAACCTTCATTTAATCAACCCCAGCCAGCATGGCCCCATTCCCCGTTCTGCCAAGGCGAAGACATGCGCGTTCTCCTGCTCTTCCTGACACTGCTACTGGCTGCCCCCCTGCAAGCCAACCCGTTCGACGTCAAACCCGATTTCCTGCCGGTCGAGCAGGCCTTCGTACTGACCCACGACCGCCAGGCCGACGGCCAGATGCGCCTGTACTTCCAGATCAAGCCGGGCTACTACCTGTATCAGAAGCGCCTCAAATTCGATGGCCTGCCGAGCGATCAACAGCCGCAATTGCCGCCGGCACTCAACCACCATGACGAGTTCTTCGGCGACAGCGCGGTGTACCGTGACCAGCTCGAGCTGCTGCTGCCGGCCAACGCCCATGGCCAGTTGCGCCTGGGCTGGCAGGGCTGCGCCGACGCCGGCCTGTGCTACCCGCCACAGACCACCAGCATCGACCTGGGCGGCAGCGTAGCGCCGGCCCCCGAACAAGCCAGCGACCAGGCCCTGGCCAGCGGCCTGCAACAGGGGCACCTGGCCTGGAGCCTGCTGGCCTTCTTCGGCCTGGGACTGTTGCTGGCCTTTACCCCCTGCTCGCTGCCGATGCTGCCGATTCTCGCCGGGCTGGTGTTGGGCAACGGTGCCAGCGCCCGCCGCGGTTGGCTGCTGGCCGGGGTCTACGTACTGAGCATGGCCCTGGTCTACGCCGCCCTGGGCGTGGTCGCCGCGCTGCTAGGCGCCAGCCTGCAAGCCTGGCTGCAACAACCCTGGCTGCTGGGCAGCCTGGCGGGGCTGTTCATCATCCTCGCCCTGCCGATGTTCGGCGCCTTCGAACTGCAGTTGCCCGCCGCCCTGCGTGATCGTCTCGACCGGGCCGGGCGAGGCACCCGCGGCGGCAACCTGTATGGTGCGGTCTTACTGGGCGCGTTGTCCGGTTTGCTGCTGGGCCCCTGCATGACCGCGCCTCTGGCCGGGGCGCTGCTGTACATCGCGCAAAGCGGCGATGTGCTGCAAGGCGCGCTGGTGCTGTTTGCCCTTGGCCTGGGCATGGGCGTGCCGCTGCTGTTGCTGGTCACCCTGGGCAACCGCTACCTGCCACGCCCGGGCGCCTGGATGGACCGGGTAAAGGCGGTATTCGGCTTCGTGTTCCTGGCCATGGCGCTGTACACCGTGCGCAGCCTGCTGCCGGCCAGCCTGCTGCTGGCCCTTGCCGGTGCCTGGCTGGTCGCCCTGGCCTGGGCAGCCTGGCCGGCCCTGCAGCGGTTGCCGGCACTGCGCGCAGTGCCGCTGCTGGGGGCGCTGTGGGGGGGCTTGCTGTTGGTCGGCGCGGCAGCCGGCGGCGACGACCTCTGGCAACCCCTGCGCCCATTCGCCGGGGGGGCAGCCGCGCCAGCCACTGCTGCGCACGCCGAGGATAGCTTCGTCACCCTCAGCCGCCCAGAAGACCTGCAACGCGAACTCGATGCCGCCAAGTCTCGCGGGCAATGGGTCATGCTCGACTACTACGCCGACTGGTGCGTGTCGTGCAATGTGATGGAAAAACAAGTGTTCAGCCGCAGCGACGTGCAGGCCGGGCTGGCCGGCGTGCACCTGCTGCGGCTGGACGTGACCGCCGACAGCCCCGCCAGCAAAGCGCTGCTACAACGCTACCAGGTACCGGGCCCGCCCAGCATTATCTGGATCGGCCCAGAAGGCGAAGAGCGCCGCGCGCGGCGCATCACCGGTGAAGTGGACGCCGCCGCGTTCCAGCAACACTGGGCCCAGACCAGGAGCCAAGGCTGATGCTCACCGTGACCCTGGGGCCGCTGACCATGGCCCTGAACCACCTGCTCATGCTCACCGCGCTGGTGATCGCCAGCGTGGTCGGCTGGTGGGTCGCACGGCGCGGCGGTGAAAGCCCGGAGTCGGCGCTGTTCAACCTGTTTCTGCTTGGCTTGCTCAGCGCGCGGGCGGGGTTCGTGCTGGCGTACTGGCCGATGTACCGGGACGATCCGCTGCAAATCATCGACATCCGTGATGGCGGCTTTCTGTTCTGGTCGGGCCTGGCGGGTATCGTGGGCGGTGCCCTGTGGCAGGGCTGGCGCCACCCAGGCCTGCGCCGCCCGCTCGGCTGGGCGCTGTTCAGCGGCGCGCTGTTCTGGGGCCTGGCCAGCTTTGGCGGGCACTTGTACAGCAAGGGCACTGAACTCCCCGAACTGAACCTGCGCAATGCCGGCGGCCAGCCCGTGGCGCTGCACAGCTACCGCGGTACACCGCTGGTGATCAACCTCTGGGCCACCTGGTGCCCACCCTGCCGGCGCGAAATGCCGGTGCTGCAGCAGGCGCAGAGCGAATACCCGAACGTGACCTTCCTGTTCGTCAACCAGGGCGAAACCCCGGAAAACGTCAGCACCTTCCTCGCCACCACCGGCCTGAGCCTGACCCACGTGCTGTTCGACGGCACCGGCCTGCTGGCCCAACGCGTCGGTTCGATGGCCCTGCCCACCACGCTGTTCTATGACGCCCAGGGGCGGCTGGTCGGTAGCCACCTGGGCGAGTTGTCCCGGGCCAGCCTGCGCCACGCCCTGGAACCTTTCGAGCGGGCCGCTGCGCCCGCCCCTGCCGCACAAGGAAACTGAAATGCGATTGACTGCACTGTTGCCCCTGTCCCTGGCCCTGCTGGCCGCCCCCGCCTTGCAGGCCGAAGAGCTGCCCAAGGCGGTTCAGCAACTGCAAGCCAAGGGTGCCGTGATCAAAGGCAGCTTCGACGCCCCCAACGGCCTGCGCGGTTACGCCGCCGAGTACCAGAACAACGCCCTGGCCCTGTACCTGACGCCCGACGGCAAGCACGTACTGGTCGGCAACCTGTTCGACGAACAGGGCAAGGACCTGAGCGCAGAGCCGCTGGAAAAGCTGGTGTATGCGCCGATGAGCAAGGAAATCTGGGCGAAGATGGAAAAAACCGCCTGGATCGCCGATGGCAGGGACGATGCACCGCGCAAGGTGTACCTGTTCAGCGACCCCAACTGCCCGTACTGCAACATGTTCTGGGAACAGGCACGGCCTTGGGTCGAGTCGGGCAAGGTGCAGTTGCGCCACATCATGGTCGGCATCATCCGCGAAGACAGCCCAGGCAAGTCGGCCGCCCTGCTGGCGGCACAAGACCCGGCCAAGGCTTTGCACGCGCATGAGAAGGCCGGCAAGGCCAGCACCCTGACAGCGCTGAAGCAGGTGCCGCCGGCGGTTCAGCAAAAGCTGGCGGCAAACATGGCGTTGATGGAAGAGATGGGGTTGCAGGCCACCCCAGCGATTTTCTACCAGGATGACCAGGGTCAGCTGCAGAGCCAGCAAGGCGCACCACGGCCGGAGATGCTTGGGAAGATTCTTGGCAAGCGCTAGCGCCTGAGGTGAGTGCTGCAAATAGCGAGCGCCGCCCGCACGGTGCTCGCTCTAGAATTCGGCAGAAAAGTTATACCTTGTAACACTTAATTGCGCACCGGAACTATCGATACCGCTCATCACAAATAGAGTATTCATAATAAAAATTCCTACACGCCTTACAAGCCAGTAGGAAACGGCCCACACCAAAAACTGAAAAGCCCCGCCCAATACCACTAATCAATTAATTTTCAGAGACATCCTTCAGACGGCCCTCACAACAAGCATCACCACCCCAACAAACGCACCTACTCCTAGAAACTGAATATTCAGCGGAAAACTTGACACCCCTCAATCCTGACAATAAAAGATTTCGCAGCAGACATTCAGCGCCCAACCGCCGTACATGAGGGCTTGGTCCCAAAATAGCACCAGGCGTGATGTCTTCTTCATGACCTCCGAAGGGTGCATACCATGAGACGAACAAGAAGAATAATTTCGGTCGCCAGGCTACTCCTCGTTGAGCACTTGAGAGAACCTACCGCACTGCTATGGACTGCAGTAGCACCGTGCATGATGTTCATGATCATGAAGCAGAACGCTTCATTTACGGGCCTGTCAGCTTCCAGTTATACGCACTCAGCGGCCTGGTTTTACGCCTACATCTCCGCAAACGTCGCCTTTTTCGGCCTGAGCTTCTACTTGATTGGCAGACGGGAGAGCGGTTTTGTCCGTTCATTCATCTACCGACGGGAGGCCATCACGCTGTTCCTGACGTCACATGCCCTCAGCTATAGCGTGATCAGCCTGCTGTATTCAAGCGCCTTCTACATCATCACCAAACCAGTGTACGGCCCCTACTCGCTGCCAGAATTCCTGCATCTCACAACGGCTTTCTACACAAGCTATTTACTATTTTCCTGCATAGGCCTGGCCATTGCTGCGCTGCCGATCAGGTTCAGTACCGCCGGCACGGTATTTTCATTCCTTTCGTTTCTCATGCTCTTTTCTGGTTACCTGGGTAGCGCACCTTCCAACACCTCGCACTGGCTCGGCGCGATCAATCCGCTTTACTTGAGCGCAAACATCATCAATGGGCAGCTATCACTCAGCGTGAGCTTCTCTGCAGCCGTTGCTGCCTCAGCAATAGGGTTTTATGTCACAGCGAAGTTATTCAGAATCCAACCCATCTGGAATCGATATTGAATGAATCTTCTGACGCTCGACAAACTCAGCTTTTCCCACCCCGACACGCCGCTTCTCCAGAACATCTCGCTGAGCCTAAGCGAAGGTGAGGCAGTCGGAATACTGGGATGCAACGGCGCGGGCAAAACGACACTTTTCGATTTGATATGCAATGTCAGAAGGCCTAGCCAAGGCAATATCATCAACGTTTCCAAGTGCCAGCTTTACCTGACGCAAGTACTAACGCCACCGCCGCTGCTGAAAATGGGCGAGGCCTATGAACTGATCACCCAGTTGAATTCAACATCGGCACCCAGTCACCATCAGGCCCTTGCGCGCCTCTGCCAGTGGTCGCCTGCGTTGTCAAAGCGCTACGCCAACCTCTCTGAGAAAAAGGCATCGACCTGCAGCTACGGCGAAATCCGCAGTTTCATCACCCTCACACTACTGCTCATGGGTGGTGACCTGATCATCCTCGACGAACCGACCGCCGGCATAGACCCTGAGTTTCGACACTACATCTGGCTGGGCATAAAGAACGCGTGTGCAGATGGGGCCAGCGTGTTGGTATCGTCTCACTACACCGAAGAAATCGTAATGAACTGCCACCGGTTCTACATGCTTGCACACCAGCGCATCGAGCCGTTCGGGAATGGTGAAGCGTTTCTGACCCGCTACAGCGCAAAGTCCTATGATGAAGCTTTCATCAACGCTGCGATGTAAATGCAGTCATCTTGTTTGCATGGCCTACCCCCGCCGCCAGACATTGGCGGCAGGGGCATAGCCTGCGGTTTACAACCCCTCCAGCTCCGCCATCAGGTCACTTAGCCGATCGACCTTGTCGTCATCCAGCGCACTGCCCTGCAGCCCCTGCACGTACTCGGCCAGCTCCGCCACGGTACTGCACTCGAACATCGCCCTCAGCGGCACGTTCAACTGCAACTGCTTCTGCACCCGCGAGGCTATCTGCGTGGCCAGCAACGAGTGCCCGCCCAACTCGAAGAAGTTGTCGTGCACCCCGACCCGCTCAGCCTTGAGCACCTCGGCCCAGATACCCGCCAGTACGTCTTCTAGCTCATTGCGCGGTGCCTGGTAGGCCTGGCTGTGCTGGCCACCGATGTCGATGGCTGGCAGGGCCTTGCGGTCCAGCTTGCCGTTGGCATTGTGCGGCAGGCTGTCGAACCAGCCCCAGTGCAACGGCACCATGTACTCCGGCAACTCGGCGCGCAGGCGTTGCTTGATCCGCTCCAGCAATTCAGCGTCCCCGGCAATGCCCTGGTGCGCAACCAGGTAACCGACCAAGTGCTTGCCATTGGCACCCTCCTGCACCCCCACGGCAGCATCGCGGATTTGTGCCTGTTCGTGCAGGCGCGCCTCGATCTCGCCCAACTCGATGCGATAACCGCGAATCTTCACCTGGTGGTCGATGCGCCCAACGTACTCCAGCACACCGTCCGGGCGCTGCCGCGCCAGGTCGCCAGTACGGTAGAGGCGCTCGCCCGGCGCACCGTACGGGTGCGGGATGAAGGCCAGCGCCGTGCGCACCGGGTCGCCAATGTAGCCACGGCCAACGCCGGTGCCAGCCACGCACAGTTCACCCACCGCGCCCAGCGGCACCAGTGCCTGATCGTCCCCGCACAGGTACAGGCGGTTGTTGTCGGTCGGCGTGCCGATCGGCAAATAGGCGCCTTGAGTCGAGGCAGCATCGACCCGGAAGAACGCCACGTCATCCGAGCACTCCGCCGGGCCATAGGCGTTCACCAGCCCCACCTGCGGGTAGCGCTGCAGCCACTGCGCGGCCAGCTCCGGTGGCATGGCCTCGCCGGTTGGCAGCATCCAGCGCAGGCTATCGAGCGCCTGATGGTCGTTGGCCAGCATGCCCTGGATCAGCGATGGCACGCTTTCCAGCACGGTGATGCCACTGGCCTGCACATGCGCCAGCAGGCCCTGCGGATCATGGGCGATGGCGTTCGGCACGATCTGCACGGTAGCCCCGAACAACGGCGCAGCCAGGAACTGCCACACGGAAATGTCGAAACTCTGCGACGCCGTCTGGGCTATCACATCCTGCTCGCTGAGGCCCAGGTAAGGCACCTTGCTCAGCTGGTTGTTGAGCATGCCGCGCTGCTCGACCATCACGCCTTTGGGCAGGCCGGTGGAACCTGAGGTGTAGATCACGTAGGCCAGGTTGTCCGGCCCGCTGTGAATCCCAGGGTTGTGGCTGGCGACCTGGCTGGCCTGGATTTCCTCCCACACCAGCAGTTGCGGGCGCGCCTGCGCGGGCAGCGCACTCAACAGTTGCCGCCCTTGCTCGGCACAAGCGGCGCTGCACACCAGCACCGGCGTGCGGCTGAGCTCGATGATGCTTTGCAGGCGCGCCGCTGGCAGGCCAGGGTCCAGCGGCAGGTAGCCGGCGCCGGCCTTGAAGCTGCCAACGATCATGCCCAGCAGCGGCAGGCCGCGCTCGGCCAGCAGCGCCACCGGCTGGTCGACCTTCACGCCGGCCAGGATCAGTGCGTGGCCCAGGCGGTTGGCGGCCAGGTTCAGACCGGCATAGTCGTAGGCGGCTTCCAGGCAGCGGGCAACGACACGCTGCGGGTGCGCGGCCACTTGCGCTTCGAACTGGGCAACGTAGCTTTGCTCCAGCGGATAAGCCCGTTCGGTGCTGTTGCAGTCTTCCAGCAGGAAGCGCTGCTCTTCGGCGCCCAGCAACGGCAGTTCGCTCACCTCCCCGGCAAAGCCCTCTACCAGCGCCAGCAACAGCCGCTTGAACTCGGCCAGCAGGCGCTCGACGGTCGGGTAGTCGAAGTAGCGCTGGTCGAACGACAGGTGCAGGCCCAGGTCATCGCCGGGGTAGCACACCGCCGTGAGCGGGAAGTTGGTGTGGGTACGGCCCGAGTCGGAGCTGGCGTTCAGGTGCTGCGCATGGTCGAGCACGGCGGTTTCCACCGGGGCGTTCTCGAACACGAACAAGCTGTCGAACAGCGGCTGGCCCTTGGGCAGTTGGCTGCACTCCTGGATCGCCACCAAGGGCAGGTACTCGTACTCGCGCAGCTCCATGTTGCTTTGCAGCAGGCTGTGCAACCACTGGCGCACGCTGCAACGCTCCCCGGCCAGCGGCAGGCGCACGCGCAACGCGACGCTGTTGATGAACAGGCCCACGGTGCGCTGCATCTGCGGCATGCTGACCGGGCGGCCGGCCACGGTCACGCCAAAGGCCACGTCACGCTCGCCACTGTAACGCGCCAGCAGCAGGGCCCAGGCCGCCTGGGCAAAGGTGTTGACGGTCAGCTGGTGCGCCTGCGCCAGTTCGCGCAGGCGCACGCCCTCGCTCACCTGCAAGCGGGTATGGCAGTCGCCCACGACCATGCCGCTGCCGGCATGGTCATGGCGCAATGGGCGGTCACTGGGCAGCGCCGTGGCGCGCTCGAACCCGGCCAGGTTGGCCTGCCACCAGGCCCGCGCATCGTCCAGCCCCTGGCGTTGCAGCCAGCCAATGTAGTCGCGGTAACGCGGCGGCACCGGCAACTGCGCCCGGCGGCCCTCGCCAAGTGCCTGGTAAACCTCGAAGAAGTCGTTCATCAACAGCGAGCGGCACCAGGCATCGATCAGGATGTGGTGGTTGCTCATCATGAACCAGTAGCGCTCGTCTGCCACGCGCACCAGGCGCAGGTGGAACGGTGCCTCGCTGAGCAAGGCAAAGCCCGCCTCGCGCTCCTGCTTGTGCAAGGCTTGCAGGCGTTGCTCCTGGGCAGCCTCGGCAAGCCCGCGCCAGTCCTGGTAGTCGACGGCCAGGTCGCCCGGCTTGTGAATGATCTGCAACATCGCCTCACCGCTGTTCCAGCTGAACGAGGCGCGCAGGGCTTCGTGGCGCGCCACTACGACCTGCCAGGCCTGGGCGAAGCGATCAGGGTCCAGCGCACTGTTGATGCGGTAGCGGTCCTGCATGTAGTACAGGCCGGTGCCCGGCTCCAGCAGGGTATGCAGCAGCATGCCCTCCTGCATAGGGCTCAGCGGGTACACGTCCTCGATCTGCGCTGCCGGCACCGGCAGGGCGTCGATCTGCGCTTGCGTCAGGTGCGCCAGCGGGAAATCCGAAGGGGTGAAACTACCATTGCCCTCGGCCAGGCAATGCTCCACCAATGCCAGCAGCTCCAGGCGGTACGCTTCGGCCAGCGCGGCAATGGTCTGCCTGTCGTAGCGTTCGGCGCTGAAAGTCCAGCGCAGCTGCAAGGCGCCGCCATACACCTGGCCATCGACACTCAGCCAGTTGGGCAGCGGCGCGTCGGGGTCGTGGGCCAGGCCGGCCGGGGCATCCAGCGGCTGGAACAGCGCCGCGCTGTCGAACTGCTGGTCGAACTGGCCCAGGTAATTGAAGGTAATGCGTGCCTGCGGCAAGGCCGCCATCTCCTCGCGCCCGGCGGCGTCCGCCAGGTAGCGCAGCACGCCGTAACCCAGGCCTTTGTGCGGCACCTGGCGCAGCTGCTCCTTGATGCGTTTGATCGAGCCTGCCCGCGCGGCGTCATCCTCACCGGGCACCGGGCGCAGGCTCAACGGGTAGGCATTGGTGAACCAGCCCACGCTGCGGGTCAGGTCCATATCCTCGAACAGCCCATCGCGGCCATGGCCTTCCAGCTGCACCAGCACGCTGTCGTCCCCACTCCAGCGGCACATGGCCCGCGCCAGCGCGGTCAGCAGCAGGTCGTTGACCTGCGTGTGGTAGGCAGCCGAAGCCTGTTGCAGCAACTGCCGGGTCTGCTCGGCGTTCAGGCCGGTCGCCAGGGTTAGCGCGTGGCGGTGCAGGTTACCGCCCTGCGGGTGATCGCAGGGCAGCTCACGGCGGGCACCCCCCAGTTGGCTTTGCCACCAGCCCAGCTCGTCACGCAACGAATCGCTGCCGGCATAGCTGGCCAGGCGCGCGGCCCAGTCGCCCATGGCATGAGTCTTGGCGGGCAGTGGCTGGCCACGGTACAGCGCCTGCAAGTCTTCCAGCAGCACACGCCAGGACACACCATCGACCAGCAGATGGTGAATCACCAGCAGCAGGCGCTGGTGGCCTTGGCCGTCCGTCACCAGCAGGCCGCGCAGCAGCGGGCCCTGCTGCAGGTCGAGGCTGCGCTGCACATCGCTGTACAGCGCCTGGCAATCGGCAAAATCGGCGACGGTGGCAGCCCACAACAGCTGATCCTCAGCCGGCTGGGTGTAGGCAGCCTGCCAACGGCCCGCGGCGGCACTGAAACGCAGGCGCAGGCTGTCGTGGTGCTGCACCAGCGCGGCCAGCGCCTGCTCCAGCATGGCTTTATCCAGCGGCTGGCGCAGCGCCAGCAGCAGCGCCTGGTTCCAATGCTGTGGCTGCGGCACCTCGCTGTCGAAGAACCAGTGCTGGATCGGCGTCAGGCCAACCTGGCCCTCGCGCAGCCCTTGGTCGATGCTGCTGTGCGCTTTGCTCTGCCTTGCCACAGCGGCCAGCGCCTGGATGGTCTGGTGCTGGAACAGGTCGCGTGGCGTGAACTGCAGCCCGGCCTGCCGCGCCCGGCTGACCACCTGGATCGACAGGATCGAATCGCCGCCCAGTTCGAAGAAGTTGTCCTGCACCCCCACCTGGGCGACGTTGAGCACCTCACCCCAGATCTGCGCCAGCCGAGCTTGCACGTCATCGCCAGGGGCCTGGTAGTGCTGGCGGGCGTGCTCAAGGTCCGGTAGCGGCAGGGCGCGGCGGTCGAGCTTGCCGTTGCCCATCAGCGGCAGGCTGTCGAGCAGCACCAGGTGCGCAGGCACCATGTAGTCTGGCAAGTGCTGGCGGGCCTCGGCCTTCACGGCTTCGCGCAGGCGGTGCTGCGCCTCGTTGTCGGCTGCGGCCTGCTGGCACACCAGGTAGCCCACCAGTTGCTTGCCGCCTGGCAGGTCGAGGGCCAGTACCACTGCCTCGTCGACATCGCCGTGTGCCTGCAGACGGCTTTCGATCTCGCCCAGTTCGATGCGGAAACCGCGAATTTTCACTTGCTGGTCGGCGCGGCCAACATACTCGACCAGGCCATCGGCGCCCAGGCGTACCAGGTCACCGGTGCGGTACAGGCGCCCACCTGCGCTGCCGAACGGGTCGGCAACGAAGCGCTCGGCGCTCAGGCCCGGGCGATCGTGGTAGCCCTGGGCCAGGCCGGCGCCGCCGACATACAGCTCACCGATACCCCCTTGCGGCAACAGCGCCAGGTCTTCGTCGAGGATGTAGGCCGTGCGGCTGCCGATGACCTGGCCGATCGGCACACTGCCCAGCGCTGCGGGCAGCACCTCTGGCGCCAGGCAGGCCAGCGGCATGACCACGGTCTCGGTCGGCCCATAGGCATTGAAGAACTGCTGGGGCGCGAATGCCTGGCGAATACGCTGCAGGTGCTCACCGGTCAGCGCCTCGCCACCGGTGATCACCAGGCGAACCGGCAGCTGCTCGCCCTGGCCGCCCAGGTATTGCGCCAGTTGGCTACCGTAGCTTGGGGTAAAGCCAAGGATGCTCAC
The DNA here is from genome assembly GCF_947311875.1 of Pseudomonas sp. PARCl1. Taxonomy (NCBI): domain Bacteria; kingdom Pseudomonadati; phylum Pseudomonadota; class Gammaproteobacteria; order Pseudomonadales; family Pseudomonadaceae; genus Pseudomonas; species Pseudomonas sp. PARCl1. The sequence goes on along the minus strand of NZ_CAMZMX010000016.1, from coordinate 73,537 downwards.
CTGCTGCTCGCGCACCAGTTGGCAGATGTCCTCGGCGCCCCACTGCCCCTGGGCACGCAACACCACCCGCGCACCGCACAACAGTGGCACCCACAGGCGCTCGCTGGCGGCGTCGAAGTTGATCGAATAGAAATGCAGCTCGCAATCGTCGCTGCGCATGCCGAACGCGGCGCTCACGGCCTGGCAGTGCATGGCGAATTCGCCATGGCTGACGACCACGCCTTTTGGTTTGCCGGTGGAGCCGGAGGTGTAGATCAGGTAAGCCTGGTGCTGCGGCAGGCTGAGGTTGTCCAGCGGCGCAGCGCTGTAGGCCGCCAGGCTGGCTGCGTCGTCTTCCAGGCTCCAGCGCGCCACACCTTCGGGCAATTCGCCCAGGCTTTGCAGCAGCTCGCGCTGGCTCAGCAGCAGGCCGATACGGCTGTCCTCGATCATGTAGCGCAGGCGGTCGAGCGGGTATTCAGGGTCCAGTGGCACATAGGCGCCGCCAGCCTTGAGGATGGCCAGCAGGCCAACCACCATTTCCAGCGAACGCTGCAGCGCCAGGCCCACCCGCACCTGCGGCCCGACACCCCGTTCGCGCAGGGCCCGGGCCAGGCGGTTGGCGCGCTGCTCGAGCTCGGCATAGCTCAGGTGCTGGCCGGCGAAGGTCAGCGCCCCGGCCTGCGGCGTGCGTGCGGCCTGGGCCGCGAACAACCCGTGCAGGGTCTGCCCGAGGCCCAAGTGCGGGTCGCCCTGCAACTGGCCCAGCAGTTGCTGCTGCTCGCTGCTGCTCAGCATCGGCAGCTCGCACAGGCGCTGTTGCGGGTTGTCGAGCAGCCCGACCAGCAGCTGCTGCCAGTGTTCGGCCATGCGCGCGATACGCGGCTCATCGAACAGGTCACGGCTGTAGGTCAGGCAGCAGCCCAGGCGGCCATCCAGGTCGGTCACTTCCAGGTACAGGTCGAACTTGGTGGCGCTGGCGTCGTTGACCAGGTAATCCACCTGCATGCCGGCCAGGCTGCGGCTTTGCTGGAAGGCCCAGCGCTGCACGTTGCACATCACCTGGAACAACGGGTTGTAGGCACTGCTGCGTGGCGGTTGCAGGGCCTCGACCAGTTGATCGAACGGCAGGTCCTGGTGCGACTGTCCTTCGATGGCAGCCTGGCGCACCTGCTCCAGCAAGGCGCTGGCGCTCATCTGCCCATCCAGTTCGCAGCGCAGCACCTGGGTATTGAGGAACGCGCCGATCAGCCCTTCGCTTTCCGGGCGGATGCGGTTGGCCACCGGCGCACCGATGCGCAGGTCACGCTGGCCACTGTAGCGGTGCAGCAAGGCAGCCAGGGTGGCTGTCATGGTCATGAACAGGGTCAGGCCACGCTGGCTGTTGAAGGCATGCACGCGCTCGACCAGGGCCGGGTCGAGCTCGAAGCGGTACAGCCCGCCCCGGTGGCTTTGCACCGCCGGGCGGGGGCGGTCGGCGGGTAACGCCAGCACCGGGTGCTCGGTGCCCAGGCGCGTTTGCCAATAGGCCAGTTGGCGAGCGCCCTCGCCGCTTTCCAGCCATTGCCGTTGCCACACGCTGTAGTCCAGGTACTGCACCGGCAGTGGCGCCAATGGCGACTCGCGGTCGTCGACAAAGGCCTCGTACAGTTCACCCAGCTCGCGGGCGAAGATGTCCATGGCCCAGCCTTCGGTCACGATATGGTGCAGGGTCAGTACGAAGAAGTGCTCGCGCTCTGCGGCCTTGACCAGGCAGGCGCGCAGCAGCGGGCCGCGCTCAAGGTCGAACGGCTGGTGCGCCTGGTCATCGGCCAGCTGTTGCAGGCGGTGCGCACGGGCAGCGCCGGGCAAGGCGCTGAAGTCCTGCCAGTGCAGGTGCAGGCCGCTGTCTTCGGCCACGCACTGGTAGGGCACCCCGTCGATGCTGGGGAACGTTGTACGCAGGGCTTCGTGACGCACGATCAGCGCATGCAGCGCCCGCTCGAACGCCTCGACGTGCAAGGTGCCGCGCAAGCGCGCCATGCCGCCCACGTTATAGGCCGGGCTGTCGGGCTGCATTTGCCAGAGGAACCACATGCGCTGTTGCGAATAAGACAGCGGCACCGCCTGGCGGCGGTCGACGCGGGCGATCTGCCCTTGCAGGTTACGCTGGCCATTGCCCTGGATGCGGGCTACCTCGGCACAGAATGCGCCCAGCTCGCTGGCCTCGAACAGGGCCTTGAGCGGCAGCTCCGCGTCGCACGCCTGGCGCGTGCGGGAAACGATCTGTGTGGCCAGCAGCGAGTGGCCACCCAGGGCGAAGAAATCATCGCGCAGCCCCACACGGGGCAAGTTCAGGACATCGCGCCAGATGCCAGCGACCTGCTGTTGCAGTGCTGTTTGCGGCTCGACGTGCTCACGCTGCTGCCACACCGGGGCCGGCAGCGCCTTGCGGTCGACCTTGCCGCTGGGGCCCAGGGGCATGTGCGCAAGGGCAATCAGCTGCGCCGGCACCATGTACGCCGGCAGGTGCTCGGCCAGTACCGTCAACAAGGCTTCGGCCTGGGCGCTGCCGCTGTAGTAGCCAACCAGTTGCGCGCCGACCGCATCGTTGTGGACCAGCACCAGCGCCTGCTCGACACCCGCTTGCGCCAACAGGCAGGCCTGCACTTCTTCAGGTTCAACGCGCAACCCCCGTACTTTCACCTGCTGATCCAGGCGCCCGAGGTATTCCAGCGCGTGCAGCTGAACCTGCCAACGGGCGCGGTCACCACTGCGGTACAGGCGCTGGCCATTGCCATCGGCCTGGGGTACAAAACGCTCGGCGGTAAGCCCTGGGCGCCCCAGGTACCCACGGGCCAGGCCCGCACCGCCCAAGTACAACTCACCCGGCACGCCGGGTGCGGTGAGTTCGAGTTCGTCATCCAGTACCCGGCACAGCACGTTGGCCAGCGGTCGGCCGATGGGCGAACGCTCGCCGTCCGTGGCCTGGCAATGCCAGTGGGTGACGTTGATGGCGGTTTCGGTCGGGCCGTAGCGGTTGTGCAGCTGCACGTGCGGCAGCAGTTGCAGCACCCGGTCGCGCAGCGCCGCTGACAAGGCCTCGCCCCCGGACAACACCCGGCGCAGGCTGGCGCAGCCCGCGGCCTGTGGTTCCTGGACAAACACCTGCAGCAGTGGCGGCACAAAATGCAGGGTGGTCACGCCATGCGCCTGGACCAGGGCCGCAATGCGCTGCGGGTCGCGGTGCTCGCCAGGGCCGGCGAGCACCAGCCTGCAGCCGGTGATCAACGGCCAGAAGCACTCCCACACCGACACGTCGAAACTGATCGGCGCTTTCTGCAGCAGCACATCCTCGTCGCCCAACCCATAGGTGGCCTGCATCCAGTGCAAGCGCTCGGCCAGCGCCGCGTGAGTATTGCCCACGCCTTTGGGCTGGCCGGTGGAGCCGGATGTGTAGATGACGTAGGCCAGGTTGTCACCTTGCAGGTGCAAGCCGGGGGCCTGGCTGGGCCAGCTGTCCAGGTGCAGCTGGTCGAGGGCGATGGTGCTGACGCCATCCACCTGTGGCAGCTTGCCCACCAGGCTGCTGTGGCTGAGCAACAGGCCGGCATCACAATCGGCCAGCATGTACGCCAGGCGCTCGGCGGGGTAATCCACGTCGAGCGGCACGTAGGCGCCGCCGGCCTTGAGAATGGCCAGCAAGCCGACCAGCAGTTGCGGCGAGCGCTCGAGGGCGATGGCGACGCACGTGTCAGGACCGACACCTTTGTCGCGCAGGTAGTGGGCCAGGCGGTTGGCCTGCTGGTGCAGTTCGGCGTAGCCCAGGCTGCCGCCCGCCCACACCAGGGCGGTACGTTGCGGGGTCAGGCGGGCCTGCTCGTTGAGTTGCTCGACCAGCAGTTGCTGCGGCGCGGCGGCTTCGGCCTGGCCCCAGCCCAACAACTGGCGCCGGCCCGCCTCGTCGAGCAGTTGCACCTCGGCCAGGGCCAGGTCGGGCGCGGCGCACACTTGCTCCAGCAGTGCCAGCAGTTGCCCGGCCAGGCGCTGGATGGTGCTGGCCTCGAACAGTTCGTCCGCATAGTCGAACGCCAGGCTCAACCGGCCCTGGTGGTCCTCTTCACTGTGCAACTGCAGGTCGAACTTGGCTTCGCGGCTGTGCCACGGCAACTCTTCGGCCAGCAGGCCTGGCAGGCGGCGCAGTGCCGACAGGTCGCGTTGCTGGTGGTTGAACATGACCTGGAACAGGCCCTGCTCGCGGGCTTGCGGCAAGGCCTCGAGCAACTGCTCGAACGGTAGGTCCTGGTGAGCCTGGGCCTGGAGCGTGGCCTGGCGCACCTGCGCCAGCAGCTGGCTGAACGGCATGCGGCCATCGAGTTGCGCGCGCAGCACCTGGGTGTTGATGAAGAAGCCGACCATGCCCTGGGTTTCCAGGCGCGGGCGGTTGGCATTCGGCACGCCGACGCGGATCTCGGCCTGGCCGCTGTAGCGCTGCAACAGTGCCTGCCAGCCGGCCAGCAGGACCATGAACAGGCTGGCCTGCTGCGCCTGGGCCAGGCCCTTGAGGGCTTGGCTGAGCGTGGCGGGGACCTTCACGCTGAAGCGCGCAGCACTGAATGTGCGCTGGTTGGCCCGGGGTTGGTCGGTGCACAGGTCAAGCACGGGCAGTTCGTCACCGAGCTGGGCCTTCCAGTACTGCAGTTGGCGTTCGGCTTCGCCGTCGGCCAGCCACTGCCGCTGCCAGTTGCCGTAGTCCGCGTAGCCCAGGGGCAGCGGCGCCAAAGCTGCCTCCAGGCCCTGGCACTGAGCGGCATACAACTTGGCGAATTCATCGAGCAGGATGTTCAGCGACCAGCCGTCGGCCACGATGTGGTGCAGGGTCACCCAGAGCTGATGGTCTTCATCGTCGAGCCGGGCCAGGGTCACACGCAGCAACGGGCCTTGCGTCAGGTCGAACGGCTGGCAGGCCTCGGCCTCACGCTGGGCGGCGACCTGCTCGGGGGTCTGGCCTGCGAGGTCCAGGCGGGCCAGGCTGAACGGCTGCTGCGGCAGAATACGCTGCAGCGCCTGGCCGTTTTCTTCAGCGAACACGGTACGCAGCGACTCGTGGCGCGCCACCAGTGCCTGGAATGCGGCCTGCAGGGCGCTAGCGTCCAGTTCGCCACGCAGGTGCAGGCCGGCGGGAATGTTGTAGGCCGCCGATTGGGGTTGCAGTTGCCACAACAGCCACAGGCGGTTTTGCGCCAGCGACTGGGGCAGCGCCTGGGCGCGTGCCAGGGGCGCGATAGCTGTGGCCTGGGCAGCGCCTGCACCGATGAGCGCAGCCACCGCGTTGCTGTAGTCGGCCAACACCGGCGCCTCGAACAAGGTGCGCAGGCCCAGGTCGATGCCCAGTTCGTCGGCCAGCCGCGCCGTGGCCTGGGTAGCGGCGATGGAGTTGCCGCCCAACAGCAGGAAATGGTCATCTGCCGCTACTGCCTGCACCTTGAGGGTGTCGCGCCACACCGCCGCGATGCGCGCCTGCAAGGCATCGCCTGATGCCTGGGTGGCAGCAGCGGCGCTCGGCTCGGGGAATTGGGCATAGCAGTCCAGGCTGCCCTCGGCCATGCGTACGCGGCAGGCCGAACGCTGCAGCTTGCCGCTGGAGGTTTTCGGCAGCGCGCCTGGGTTGAGCAGCAGCACCACCGCCGGCGCCTGGCGGCAGGCATCGGCGATGACCTGGCGCAGGGTGTTGATCAGCGCCTGGGGTTGGGTGGCCTTTTGCACGCTGCGGCTGATCTCCACCGCCACGCCGATGCCCTCCTCGCCCTGATGCTCGACGGCGAACACCGCCACCCGGCCTTTGCGCAGTGCCTGCACTTCACGCTCGAGGGTTTTTTCCAGGTCTTGCGGGTACAGGTTCTGCCCACGCACGATCAGCATGTCTTTCAGGCGCCCGGTAACGAACACCTCGCCTTCACGCATGAAACCCAGGTCACCGGTTCGCAGCCAGGTCTGCCCGTCCATTTCGACGAAGGTGCGCGCGCTGGCTTCGGGGTTACGCCAGTAGCCCGAGGCGATACTCGGCCCGCCGGCCCAGATTTCCCCCACCTGGTTGTCGCCCAGCCGTTGCAGCTGTTGCGGCTCGACAATGCGTACCGCGTGCCCCGGCTGCGGGAAGCCGCAACTCATCAGCACGCTGCCGGTACCGGGCTCGGCGCGGTTGGCGGCCAAGGCGTCGGCATCCAGCGCAAGCGCGGGGATACCCTGGCCACGGCGGCTGCCGCTGACGAACAAGGTTGCTTCGGCCAGGCCGTAGCTGGCGAAAAAGCTCTGGGGGTCGAAGCCGCAGGCCTGGAAGGTGTCGGCGAAGCTCGCCAGGCTGTCCTGGCGGATCGGCTCGGAGCCCGAATAGGCCACGCGCCAGCGGCTCAGGTCGAGCCCGGCCAGCGAGGCCTCGCTGACCCGCTCGCTGCACAGGCGGTAGGCAAAGTCGGGGCCGCCGCTGATGGTGCCGCCGTAGTCGCTGATGGCCTGTAACCAGCGCACGGGCCGGGCGAGGAAGTAGCCGGGCGACATCAGTACGCAAGGCACACCGCTGAAGATCGGCTGCAACAGGCCGCCGATCAGGCCCATGTCGTGGTACAGCGGCAACCAGCTGACGATCACGTCGTCGGGGTTGAGGTCGATGCCAAAGCCGCTGCGGATGAGTTGTTCGTTGGCCACCAGGTTGCCATGGCTGACCTGCACGCCTTTGGGCAGTGCGGTGGAGCCGGAGGTGTACTGCAAGAAGGCGATGTCCTGGCTGCTGAGGGCAGGTTCCTGCCAGGTGTCGGCCAGGGCGGGGTCCAGGCCATCCACTGCCAGCAACGCGGGCGCCGCCTCGGCGGCAAGTGCTTCCAGGCCCTGCAGGCTGTCGTGCAGCGCCGCCACGGTCAGCAGCAGGCGCGGCTCGGCGTCGGCGATGATCGACAGCAGGCGTTGCTGGTGGTGCTGGCGGGCAGACTCTGGCGGGTAGGCCGGCACTGCGATCACGCCGGCGTACAGGCAGCCGAAGAACGCCACTACGTAATCCGGCCCACTGGGAAACAGCAACACCGCGCGGTCACCGAAGCTGGCGCGTGCCTGCAGGGCGGCGGCGATGGTGCGCGCGCGCTGGTCGAGCTCCCGATAACTGAGCACAGCCTGCTCGTGCGGGGCGTCGGCGAGAAAGCGCAGGGCAATCCTGTCCGGGGTCTGCGCGGCGCGTTGCGCCAGGGCCTGGACCAGCGAGAGCGGGAGTTCGAAGGCGTCCGTCATGGGGTGTTCCTGCCAGTATCTGTTGGGGCGTGCCGACTGCGCCGCGGACATGGGCGGGCAGCGGTTGGCGGCCGGGGATGTACACAGGGGAACGGATGGGCGGCGGGAGAAATTAGCGGAGCTGGCGGGGTCGGCGGATTGACGGGTATGCCATGACGGGGGGGTCGCCTGGGAGACCTAGCGCCGCCCGCGCGGCGCATCGCGAGCTGCGCTCGCTCCTACGTTTGTTTCGGGCCAATCATTCCTGTGGGATTTGCGCGCGAACGCCTTGGTGCATGCCTCAATATCGCGCCGTACAAACAAAGCGGTCGCGCGCGCCTGTCACAGGCGTTACTGGCCCGAAACAAACGTAGGAGCGAGCGCAGCTCGCGATGCGCCGCGCGGGCGGCGCTAGGTCTCCCAGGCGACACCCCCGTCATGGCCTGCACTTTGTCGCCGCAACACTTTCTCCAGGCAGGCACCACGCCCCCCTGACAGACCTCGCAAAAATCGGAAACTCCCGATACCAATTACATTTCGCATTTGACAATCATTATCATTACTAATAGCGTGTCGCACGTCGTAGGAAGCGTCCCTGCCCGGGTGCCTCCTCCCCCTTTGTGACAAGGTGATTTCCATGGCGGAACAACTATCCACAAGTAAGTGCGATTCACCATTACTGCAGGCCTTCGTAGACAACCGCAGCATTCTGGTCAAGATTGCAGCGCGCATTACCGGCTGCCGCTCGCGTGCCGAAGATGTGGTGCAGGACGCCTTCTTCCGGCTCAGCGCCGCTCCGCAGATAACCTCGTCGTTCAAGGCGCAGCTGAGCTACCTGTTCCAGATCGTGCGCAACCTGGCGATCGACCATTACCGCAAGCAGGCGATGGAGCTGAGATACTCCGGCAGCGAAGAGGAAGGCCTGAATGTGGTCATCCAGAACGCCTCGCCCGAAGCCACCCACATCAACCTGGCCGCGCTGGACGATATAGCCGAAGCGCTGAACCAGTTGCCCCAGCGCACCCGCTATGCGTTCGAGATGTACCGCCTGCATGGCGTACCGCAGAAGGACATCGCCAAGGAACTGGGCGTGTCGCCGACCTTGGTCAACTTCATGATCCGCGATGCCCTGGTGCATTGCCGCAAGACCGCCAACCGGCAGGGCTGACCCTAGCTTCAAGCTACAAGCTACAAGCTACAAGTTAAAAGAAAAAGCCAAAGCAGAACGCGATCGGCTTTTGCTTGTAGCTTGTAGCTTGTAGCTTGTAGCTTGTAGCTTGTAGCTTGCCGCTTGCCGCTTGCCGCTTGCCGCTTGCAGCTCTCGCCATCAGGCGAGCCTGCAACGATCGAAGAACCGCTCCCGCCCCAGAATCATCAGCGCCGCGCGCTTGTGCGGGAAGTCGAACTCCTTCTCGCAATGGAAGCACTGGTCGTGCATGTAGCCGATCATCTTGCCATTGTCGGCACGCGGCTCGGCGACAACCCGCTGGGTACGCGGGTCATCCAGGAACAGGTAATGCACCAGCGCCGATAGCCAGCTGGCGACCTTGTGCGGGCCACGATGGCTCTGTTCCCCAACCAGCATGTGGATGCCGCGGTCGTAGTCATCGGCCGGGTAGAACGGTGCAATGCGGTCTTCCTTGGCCCAGTAAGCCTCGAAATAGGCAAATGGCTGATCGTCGAAGCAGCCAATCAACGTCAGGGTATGCGGGTCGACCTCCAGCTTGGCCAGGTACTCGCGGTGCTGGGCAAGCGTGCCGCTTTCCTGCCAGAACGCCTCCACGCGCGGGTCGTTCTGCCAGCGGTTGAAGCGCTCCAGGTCATGCTCGATGTCCAGGGTGCGCAGCGACACCCAGCTACCCAGCCGCGCATCGAAGCGCCGATAGACCTCGCCACGGGGCTTGGGCGCCCGCCGCGGGTGGCGCTTGCCATTGCTGATCTGCATCTGCTGCGGGAAGGGGGCAGCCAGCGCCTCACCCAGCCAGGGCTGCGGCAATTGCCAGAACAGCGCGCGCTCGCACAGGTACTGGCCAGGCACATCGCCCACCAGCAGCAGGCCGCTGGCCAATGCCTGCGGCACCACCTCGGGCAGGTGCCAGACCAGGCACTGGCAGGCACTGTCACGGGACAACAGCCAATAGCAGGCCGCCCACAAGGCTTGATAAGGGCGCTCGGGGCACAACTGCTCAAGGTGTACCTGCAAGGTTGGGCCCGCCTGCAGGCGCACCTGCGCCAGCGGGCGGCCCTCCAGGGTCAGGCTCAGCCTGTTGGCCCCCTCCTCGGCACTGAGGCTGCGCCAACGTGGCGGTGACTGTGGCTGCGAAGCGGCATCGAAGGGCATGGGTGGGTCTCGCGAAATGAACAAAGGGCTCACTGTCGAGAACGATGCCACGCGGCGGCAATTTAGTCCTCGGGCGCACTGACGGCGATGCGGTAAGGCTGGAAAATGCGCGCCAGTTCACCGCTATCACGCAAACCTCTCAACAGTTCAGCGAACGACCGCTCGCCAATGGGCGCGGCGGGCCGCAGCAGCGCGTAGTGGTGGTAAACCTGATCGATGCGCTGCGATGCAACCAGTTGCGCACGGCTGGACGGGTTACGTGCCAGGAAATCACTGAGGTAGGAGCGCGTGACCAGGGCAATGTCGGCGCGGCCCGCCTGCACCATCAGCAGGTTGCTGTCGTGCGAATAGGTCAACGTCGCATTGTAGGCCTTGCGCAGGTAGCGCGGGTCGGCGTTGAAACCGGCGAACGCATAGTGATAGCCGTTGAACAGGGCCAGGCGCTTGCCCTTCAGGTCATCGAAGTAATGCGGGGCGCGCCCGTCCACCTGGCGGGCCACGAACACTTCGGCATCTTCCAGGCCCATGTCCACCTGTTGATGGGGAATCTGCTCCCAGCCCCACTGCGGGTTCTCGAAAATGGCCATATCGGTACGGCCCTGCTGCAAGTCACTGAAACGCCGCTGGATGGAAGTGGGCACCAATACGAAGCGGTAGCGCTGCTGGGCACGGTTGAGCGCAGCGACCAACTGCGGCAACAAGCCGATATCGGCGCCCTGCTCGGGGCGCACCGTATACGGCGGGAAATGCGCGGCACCGACTTTCACCTCGATGGCGCCTGCCGCGCATGCCGGTACGGCCAACCAGTAAACAGCCAGCAACATGAGGGTGGACAAGGCCTTCAGGCCGGGCGCAAGGGTAAAGGCGGTCATTCATCACGGTTCATGCCTGGGTTCGCTTAAGCTAGGCGTTTTACCGGGGCGGCACAACTGCTGCCTCCGGCTTTCGTGCCCCTCGATACGCCATTGGCGGTGACAAAACGGGCGGCAAAATGCCACGAGGTGCCGGATGCGCTGAGTTTGGCTACGCTCTAGCAGGATCTGCAAGGGAGCCTGGTATGGGCCATTGGTTGGTGATCGACCTGGAGGCCACCACCGATGAGGGTGGGTGGCCGGTCACGGAGATGGAAGTCATTGAAATCGGCGCGAGCCTGGTCACCCGCGAAGGCCGTGAAGTCGACCACTTCCAGCGTTTCGTGCGCCCGCGGCGGCGCCCGCAGCTGACCCCGTTCTGTCGCGAGCTGACCCACATCAGCCAGGCCGACGTCGATGCGGCCGCGCCGTTTCGCGAGGTATGGGCCAGCTTCGAGCACTGGCTCGGGCAGCACCGTGAACAGTTGCAGGCCTGGGTCAGTTGGGGCGACTACGACCGCCAGCAACTGCACCAGGAATGGCACCTGCACGGCCTGGACAGCCTGCTGCGCACGCTGGCGCACATCAACCTCAAGCAACGCTTTGCCAAGGCCCGCCACCTGCAGCGCCCTGCCGGCCTGAACGGCGCCCTGCAACTGGCTGGCATGCACTTTTGCGGGCAGCAGCACCGGGCCCTGGAAGATGCGCGCAATACAGCGCGGCTGCTGCCCTTGAGCCTGCCCGCCGACGGGCCCTGAAAGCAGATGACGAGGCCATTGGGCTTGGGCATACTGGCCAGCCCTTTTTCCTCCCCTTTTTCAGGAGACGCCCATGTTCCAGGTCAACGAGTACTTCAACGGCACCGTCAAGTCGATCGCCTTCACGGGCGAAGAAGGCCCGGCCACTGTCGGCGTGATGGCCCCGGGCGAATACGAGTTCGGCACCGCCAAGCGTGAAATCATGCACGTGGTGTCGGGTGCGTTGATCGTCAAGCTGCCAGGCAGCGACAACTGGGAAACCTTCAAGGCGGGCGACACGTTCAATGTACCGGCTGACAGCAAGTTCCAGCTGCAGGTGAAGGTCGACACCGCCTACCTGTGCGAGTACCGCGATTAATTGTTCGCTATTGGCACGCTCGTTGTAGGAGCGGCCTTGTGTCGCGAAAGGGCTGCGAAGCAGCCCCAGTTTTTAGCTTCGCCGCGTGAATTGCCGGGGCCGCTGCGCGGCCCTTTCGCGACACAAGGCCGCTCCTACAAGCGTATGCCTGCCAAAAAGCTGGCAACTCGCTGCGCAGCCGCCTGCAAATGCTGTTCATGGCTGAACCCCGAAGCCTTCAACGGCTTCAGGTCATGGTCCGCCGCCACTAGCCAGCTCACCTCGATCGCTGGCGACAACGCATACCCTGCCACCGCCTCCCGGTTACCCAGCGCATCGCGCTCGCCCTGCACGATCAACGTCGGGGTTTTCAACCCGGCCAAGTGCTCCACGCGCGGCTTCTCGGGTTTGCCCACCGCGTAGAACGGGTAGCCCAGGCACACCAGCGCATCGGCGCCCAGTTCGTCGGCCAGCAGGCTGGCCATGCGCCCGCCCATCGACTTGCCACCCACCGCCAGCTTGCCCGCGACCAAAGGTCGCACCTGCCGGTACACCTCGCGCCAGCTTTCCAGCAATACCTTCTGCGGGTTCGGCGGCCGCTTGCCACCGCCAACCCGGCGCTCGGCCATGTACGGGAACTCGAAGCGCAGCACCGCTACCCCAAGTGCCGCAAGCCTTTGCGCCATTTCGTCCATGAACCCGCTGTCCATCGGCGCACCGGCACCATGGGCCAGGATCAGGCAGCCCTTGTAACCCTCCCCGCCCTCGACCTGCGCAAGATCGCAGCGCAAGCCTGGAACATTTCCGACCTTCGCCCATTGATCCCCGTCAATACCGGCACTTTGCCCATTAATCATGCTTGCCTCGCTGTAAAGCCTGCCAAATAACCGTGGATGGGAACCCATACATGAACACAACCAGCAGTACCGCCTATAACTACAAGGTGGTCCGCCAATTCGCCATCATGACGGTGGTGTGGGGAATCGTCGGGATGGGGCTCGGCGTTTTCATCGCCGCCCAGCTTGCCTGGCCTGCCCTCAACTTCGACCTCCCCTGGACCAGCTTCGGCCGCCTGCGCCCACTGCACACCAATGCGGTGATCTTCGCCTTCGGCGGCTGCGCGCTGTTCGCCACCTCCTATTATTCGGTGCAACGCACCTGCCAGACCACCCTGTTCGCACCCGGCCTGGCCGCGTTCACCTTCTGGGGCTGGCAGCTGGTGATCCTGCTGGCGGCCATCAGCCTGCCATTGGGCTACACCAGCTCCAAGGAATACGCCGAGCTGGAGTGGCCGATCGACATCCTGATCACCATCGTCTGGGTCTGCTACGCCATCGTGTTCTTCGGCACGCTGATCAAGCGCAACACCAAGCACATCTACGTGGGCAACTGGTTCTTCGGCGGGTTCATCCTTACCGTGGCCATGCTGCACATCGTCAACAACCTGGAACTGCCGGTCAGCCTGACCAAGTCGTACTCGGTCTATGCCGGTGCCACCGACGCCATGGTGCAGTGGTGGTATGGCCACAACGCGGTGGGCTTCTTCCTGACCGCGGGCTTCCTGGGGATGATGTACTACTACGTGCCCAAGCAGGCCGAACGCCCGGTGTATTCCTACCGCCTGTCGATCGTGCACTTCTGGGCCCTGATTACCCTGTACATCTGGGCCGGCCCGCACCACCTGCACTACACCGCCCTGCCTGACTGGGCGCAATCGCTGGGCATGGTGATGTCGCTGATCCTGCTGGCACCGAGCTGGGGTGGCATGATCAACGGCATGATGACCCTGTCGGGGGCCTGGCACAAACTGCGCAGCGACCCGATCCTGCGCTTTTTGGTGGTGTCGCTGGCGTTCTACGGCATGTCCACCTTCGAGGGCCCGATGATGGCCATCAAGACGGTCAACGCCCTTTCCCACTACACCGACTGGACCATCGGCCACGTGCACGCTGGCGCCCTGGGCTGGGTCGCGATGATCTCGATCGGCGCGCTGTACCACACCATCCCGAAAGTGTTCGGCAAGGAACGCATGTACAGCATCGGCCTGATCAACGCGCATTTCTGGCTGGCCACCATCGGCACCGTACTGTACATCGCCTCGATGTGGGTCAACGGCATTGCCCAGGGCCTGATGTGGCGCGCAGTGAACAGCGACGGCACGCTCACCTACTCGTTCGTGGAAACCCTGGTGGCCAGCCACCCAGGCTTCATCGTGCGCTTCGTCGGCGGGGCGATCTTCCTCAGCGGCATGTTCCTGATGGCCTGGAACACCTGGCGCACCGTGCGTTCGCCGGCGCTTGATGCTGCCCCTGCGAACGCCCAGCTGGCTTGAGGAGACCTGCCTGATGAAACATGAAGTCATCGAGAAAAACGTTGGCCTGCTGGCCCTGCTGATGGTGTTGGCCGTCAGTATCGGCGGCCTGACCCAGATCGTGCCGCTGTTCTTCCAGGACGTCACCAACAAGCCGGTCGAAGGCATGAAGCCTTACACCGCGCTGCAGCTCGAAGGCCGCGACATCTACATCCGCGAAGGCTGCGTAGGCTGCCATTCGCAGATGATCCGCCCATTCCGCGCCGAAACCGAGCGCTACGGCCACTACTCGGTCGCCGGCGAGAGCGTGTGGGACCACCCGTTCCTGTGGGGCTCCAAGCGTACCGGCCCGGACCTGGCCCGGGTCGGCGGCCGCTACTCGGACGACTGGCACCGCGCGCACCTGTACAACCCGCGCAACGTGGTACCGGAGTCGAAGATGCCGGCGTACCCCTGGCTGGTCGCCCAACAGGTGGATAACAGCCACACCGACGTGAAGATGCGCACCCTGCGTACGCTCGGCGTGCCGTACACCGACGACGACATCGCCGGTGCCCGCGACGCGGTCAAGGGCAAGACCGAGATGGACGCGCTGGTGGCGTACCTGCAGGTGCTTGGCACCGCGATCAAGAACAAGAGGTGATTGCGATGGAAATGGACACCGGCATGATTCGCGGCCTCGGCACCCTGGTGGTGATGGTCGCCTTCATCGGCCTCTCCCTGTGGGTATTCAACCGCCGTCGCGACCGTGATTTCGCCGAGGCGCGCTTGCTGCCCTTCGTCGACGACCGCCTGCCCGCTGCCGGGCAGGAACCTGCTGCAAAAAGGAGTAACGGGCAATGACCACCTTCTGGAGTACGTATATCAGCGTACTGACCATCGGGAGCCTGATTGGCCTGATCTGGCTGTTGCTCGCCACCCGCAAGGGCCAGAGCCACAACCCCACCGACCAGACCATGGGCCACAGCTTCGACGGCATCGAGGAGTACGACAACCCCTTGCCCAAGTGGTGGTTCTGGCTCTTCGTCGGCACCCTGGTGTTCGCGGTCGGCTACCTGATCCTTTACCCGGGCCTGGGCAACTGGAAAGGCATTCTGCCGGGTTATGAAAATGGCTGGACCGGCGCCAACGAATGGCAAAAGGAAATGGACAAAGCCGATGCCCGCTTCGGGCCGATCTTCGCCAAGTACGCCGCCATGCCGGTGGAGGAAGTGGCCAAGGACCCGCAGGCGTTGAAAATGGGCGGGCGCCTGTTCG
Organism: Pseudomonas sp. PARCl1; assembly: GCF_947311875.1. Classification (NCBI taxonomy): domain Bacteria; kingdom Pseudomonadati; phylum Pseudomonadota; class Gammaproteobacteria; order Pseudomonadales; family Pseudomonadaceae; genus Pseudomonas; species Pseudomonas sp. PARCl1. Next base: position 58,467 of record NZ_CAMZMX010000016.1, on the reverse strand, counting down.
CCTCCAACTGTTCGGTCTGCCATGGCTCGGACGCCAAGGGCGCGTTCGGCTTCCCCAACCTCACCGACAAGGACTGGCGCTGGGGCGGTGATGCGCAGACCATCAAGGCGTCGATCATGAACGGCCGCCATGGTGTGATGCCGGCCTGGGCCGAGGTGATTGGCGAGCAGGGCGTGGCCGACGTCGCCGCGTTCGTGCTGACCAGCATGGACGGCCGTAAACTGCCGGAAGGCGCCAGGGCCGACCCGGCCAAGGGCAAGGAGATCTTCGCCGGCAACTGCGTGGCCTGCCACGGGCCGGAAGGCAAAGGCACCCCGGCCATGGGCGCGCCCGACCTGACCCACCCACAGGCGTTCATCTATGGGTCGAGCTTTGCCCAGCTGCAACAGACCATCCGCTACGGTCGCCAAGGGCAGATGCCGGCGCAGGCCGAGATTCAGGGCAATGACAAAGTGCACCTGTTGGCGGCGTATGTGTACAGCCTGTCGCAGGATGGCGCGGCTGAAACTGTGACTTCCAAGTAATCCCCCCGGGGCCGCTTTGCGGCCCATCGCGACGCAAGGCCGCTCATGCAGGAGATCGCATTTTTTCTGTAGGCGCGGCCTTGTGTCGCGAAAGGGCTGCAGAGCAGCCCCAGCGCTCCCCCGCCCTACTCCCTCCCTTGCACCCCCTCCGAACAGAACTAAGCTTGTTGCCACAGTGGGCATCCTACGAAAGCACCGGCGCAGACGCCGCGCCTGGCCAGTGGTCGCCCCCAAAAAAAGCTTGACCGATCGATCAGAAAAAGGTGAAAAACGGTACACATTACAAATATTTATTTGTGTACAATCTACCTGACCCGAGCGCTGCGGGACATCAGTGAACGGGCCCGGACACGGGTCGGCGTACCAAAGTTGCGTTGCGGTAACCCGGAGGGTTATCAATACTGGCGCCGATTTTTCAACCAACAAGAACATCAAAACCGTGGAACCTTAGAATGAGCACAGCAATCAGTCCGACTGCTTATAACTATAAGGTCGTCCGCCAGTTCGCCATCATGACGGTGGTCTGGGGGATCCTTGGCATGGGCCTCGGCGTCTTCATCGCCTCGCAGCTGGTGTGGCCACAACTGAACCTGGACCTGCCCTGGACCAGCTTCGGGCGCTTGCGTCCGCTGCACACCAACCTGGTGATCTTCGCCTTCGGCGGCTGCGCGCTGTTCGGCACCAGCTACTACGTGGTGCAGCGCACCTGCCAGACGCGGCTGATTTCCGACAGCCTGGCCGCCTTCACCTTCTGGGGCTGGCAGGCGGTGATCGTCGGGGCGCTGATCACCCTGCCGATGGGCTACACCACCACCAAGGAATACGCCGAGCTGGAGTGGCCACTGGCGATTCTGCTGGCCATTGTCTGGGTCACCTACGGGGTGGTGTTCTTCGGCACCATCGTCAAGCGCAAGACCAAGCATATCTATGTCGGCAACTGGTTCTACGGTGCCTTCATCGTGGTGACCGCGATGCTGCACATCGTCAACCACATCTCCCTGCCGGTCAGCCTGTTCAAGTCGTACTCGGCCTACTCCGGCGCCACCGATGCGATGATCCAGTGGTGGTACGGGCACAACGCCGTGGGCTTTTTCCTGACCACCGGCTTCCTGGGCATGATGTACTACTTCGTGCCCAAGCAGGCCGAGCGGCCGATCTACTCGTACCGCCTGTCGATCGTGCACTTCTGGGCGCTGATCACCCTGTACATCTGGGCCGGCCCGCACCACCTGCACTACACCGCCCTGCCCGACTGGGCGCAGTCGCTGGGTATGGTGATGTCGATCATCCTTCTGGCGCCAAGCTGGGGCGGCATGATCAACGGCATGATGACCCTGTCGGGCGCCTGGCACAAACTGCGTACCGACCCGATCCTGCGCTTTCTGGTGGTGTCGCTGGCGTTCTACGGCATGTCCACCTTCGAAGGCCCGATGATGGCCATCAAGACCGTCAACTCGCTGTCGCACTACACCGACTGGACCATCGGCCACGTGCACGCAGGCGCCCTCGGCTGGGTCGCCATGATTTCGATCGGCGCCGTGTACCACATGATCCCGCGCCTGTATGGCCGCGTGCAGATGCACAGCGTTGGCCTGATCAACGCGCACTTCTGGCTGGCCACCATCGGCACCGTGCTGTACATCGCCTCGATGTGGGTCAACGGCATCACCCAGGGCCTGATGTGGCGTGCCATCAACGATGACGGCACCCTCACCTACTCGTTCGTCGAGGCACTGCAAGCCAGCCACCCGGGCTACATCGTGCGTGCCCTGGGCGGTGCGTTCTTCGCCAGCGGCATGCTGCTGATGGCCTACAACGTGTTGCGTACCGTGCGTGCCGCCAATCCGGCACAGGCTGAAGAAGCCGCCAAGATCGTCGTTGTGGGAGCGCACTGATGAAGCATGAAGCCGTCGAGAAGAACATTGGCCTGCTGGCCTTCTTCATGGTCATCGCGGTAAGCGTCGGTGGCCTGACCCAGATCGTCCCGCTGTTTTTCCAGGACGTGACCAACAAGCCGGTCGAGGGCATGAAGCCGCGTACCGCCCTGGAGCTGGAAGGCCGCGACATCTATATCCGCGAAGGTTGCGTGGGCTGCCACTCGCAGATGATCCGCCCGTTCCGCGCCGAAACCGAGCGCTACGGGCACTACTCGGTCGCCGGCGAGAGCGTGTGGGACCACCCGTTCCTGTGGGGCTCCAAACGCACCGGGCCGGATCTGGCACGGGTCGGTGGCCGCTACTCCGATGACTGGCACCGCGCGCACCTGTACAACCCGCGCAACGTGGTGCCGGAATCGAAGATGCCGGCCTACCCCTGGCTGGTCGAGAACACGCTCGACGGCAAGGACACCGCGAAGAAGATGGAGGTGCTGCGCACACTCGGCACACCGTACACCGACGCCGACATCGCCGGCGCCCGTGACGCGGTCAAGGGCAAGACCGAAATGGACGCCCTCGTGGCGTACCTGCAGGGTCTTGGCACCATCATCAAGAGCAAACGGTGACGCTGATGGATATCGGGATGATTCGCGGCCTGGGTACCGTCGTGGTGATGGTGGCGTTCGTGGGCCTGGCGCTGTGGGTGTTCAACCCACGGCGCAAGAAGGACTTCGACGAAGCCACCCAACTGCCCTTCGCCGATGACCCCGAGGCCAAACGGCACGTCGAGCAAGCAAAAGCTTCTGGGAGCAAACAACAATGACAACCTTCTGGAGTCTGTACGTTACCGTCCTGACCCTGGGCACCATCTTCTCGTTGACCTGGCTGCTGCTGTCGACCCGCAAGGGCCAGCGCGAAGAGGTGACCGACGAAACCGTCGGGCACGCCTTCGATGGTATCGAGGAGTACGACAACCCACTGCCGAAATGGTGGTTCTGGCTGTTCGTCGGCACCATCGTCTTCGCCCTCGGCTACCTGGTGCTGTACCCGGGGCTGGGCAACTGGAAAGGCATGCTGCCGGGTTATTCGTACCTGGACAACGACAAACAGACCGAGTTTTCCAACGGCCAGCAGGGCTGGACCGGCGTGCACGAGTGGGAAAAGGAAATGGCCAAGGCCCAGGCGCGCTTCGGCCCGATCTACGCCAAGTTCGCCGCCATGCCTATCGAGGAAGTGGCCAAAGACCCACAGGCGCTGAAAATGGGCGCACGCCTGTTCGCCTCCAACTGCTCGGTATGCCATGGCTCCGACGCCAAGGGCGCCTTCGGTTTCCCCAACCTGACCGACAATGACTGGCGCTGGGGCGGCGAGCCGGAAACCATCAAGGCCACCATCATGGGCGGCCGCCACGGTGTGATGCCGGCATGGGCCGAAGTGATCGGTGACCAAGGTGTGGCCGACGTCGCGGCATTCGTGGTCAGCAAGCTCGATGGCCGTACCCTGCCGCAAGGGGTCAAGGCCGATGTGCAGAATGGGCAGAAGATCTTCGCCGCCAACTGCGTGGCCTGCCACGGGCCGGAAGGCAAAGGCACGCCAGCCATGGGGGCACCGAACCTGACCCACCCGCAGGCGTTCATCTACGGCTCCAGCTTTGCCCAGTTGCAGCAGACCATCCGCTATGGCCGCCAAGGGCAGATGCCCGCCCAGGAACAGTTGCAGGGCAACGACAAGGTGCACTTGCTGGCGGCTTATGTGTACAGCCTGTCGCAGCAGGCTGAGCCGGCCAAGGCCGAGTAAGGCAGGCCTGGCCTCTTCGCGGGCTCGCCCGCTCCCACACCCTCAAGGCTGATGAGGGACCTGTGGGAGCGGGCAAGCCCGCGAAAAGGCCGGCACAACCAAGCATTTCTCGCAGGCTGATGACCTGGATCAATTGACACCCGCCATAACACGATTCACACCGCGAACCCAACGCGACTAAAGGTCGCAGTGCGACCCCGGGCCGCCCACAGCGGCGTATCATGAACCGCAGAGCGCTAGCAGATTGCGCGAGACTGCGGCCGGCACGCACTGGCCGCGGCATTTTTCCACTGCCGTGGGACTTGATGATGAGCAAGCAAATTCCGGTACATGATGTAACCCCGCCTGCCACGAAAGGGAAGGACTCCGTCGACCTCTACGCGTCCCGCGAAAAAATCTATACCCGCGCCTTCACCGGCCTGTTCCGGCGTTTGCGCATGGTTGGCGGTGCCGCGCTGTTCCTGCTGTACTTCGGCACGGTATGGCTGAACTGGGGTGGCCACCAGGCGGTGTGGTGGAACCTGCCCGAGCGCAAGTTCTATATCTTCGGTGCCACCATCTGGCCGCAGGACTTCATCCTGCTGTCAGGCATCCTCATCGTCGCCGCCTTCGGCCTGTTCTTCATCACCGTGTTCGCAGGCCGGGTCTGGTGTGGCTACACCTGCCCGCAAAGCGTGTGGACGTGGATCTTCATGTGGTGTGAAAAAGTCACCGAGGGCGACCGCAACCAGCGCATCAAACTGGACAAGGCGCCCATGAGCGCCAACAAGTTCCTGCGCAAGTTCAGCAAGCACAGCCTGTGGCTGCTGATCGGTTTCGTCACCGGCATGACCTTCGTCGGCTACTTCTCGCCGATCCGTGAACTGGTGATCGAGTTCTTCACCGGCCAGGCCGATGGCTGGGCCTATTTCTGGGTCGGCTTCTTCACCCTCGCCACCTACGGCAACGCCGGTTGGCTGCGCGAGCAGGTGTGTGTGTACATGTGCCCCTACGCCCGCTTCCAGAGCGTGATGTTCGACAAGGACACACTGATCGTCTCCTATGACCCGCGCCGCGGCGAAACCCGGGGCCCGCGCAAGAAAGGCGCGGATTACAAGGCCCAAGGCCTGGGCGACTGCATTGACTGCACCTTGTGCGTGCAGGTCTGCCCGACCGGCATCGACATCCGCGACGGCCTGCAGATCGAATGCATCGGCTGCGCCGCCTGCATCGATGCCTGCGACGGCATCATGGACAAGATGAACTATCCCAAAGGGCTGATCAGCTACACCACCGAGCACAACCTCTCCGGGCAGAAAACCCACCTGTTGCGGCCCCGCCTGATCGGCTACGCGCTGGTGCTGCTGGTGATGATCATCGGCCTGGCCACGGCCTTCGCCACCCGCTCGCTGGTCGGTTTCGACGTCAGCAAGGACCGTGTGCTGTACCGCGAAAATGCCCAGGGCCGGATCGAGAACGTGTACAGCCTGAAGGTCATGAACAAGGACCAGCGTGACCATGTGTATGTGCTGGACGCCACTGGCCTGCCAGACCTCACGCTCGAAGGCCAACGCGAGATCCGCGTGGCCGCCGGGGATATCGTCAGCCTGCCGGTGCAGCTGTCGGTGGCGCCGGAAAAACTGCCATCGACCACCAACGAAATCACCTTCATCCTCAAAAGCGCCGACGACAGCAGCGCGCAGGTTGAAGCCAAGAGCCGCTTCATCGGCCCACAGATCCGCTAAGAGAGATAACCCACAATGCCTGCCACCGCCGCCGACCCTTGGTACAAGCACCTCTGGCCCTGGATCATCATTGCGATCCTCACCACCTCGGTGTGCCTGAGCCTCAGCATGGTCAGCATCGCCGTGAACAACCCGGACAACCTGGTGAACGACAATTACTACGAGGCGGGCAAGGGCATCAACCGCTCACTGGACCGCGAACTGCTGGCACAGAAGCTGCGCCTCCAGGCCAGTGTGCACCTGGATGACCTGACCGGCGAAGTGGACCTGCGCCTGGCCGGCAACAGCAACCCGCAGAACCTGGAACTGAACCTGATATCGCCCACCCAGCCGGAAAAGGACCGCAAGGTGCTGCTGAGCCGGGTCGAGGCCGGGCGTTACGTGGGGCAGCTGCAAGACAAGGTTGACGGGCGGCGTTTCGTTGAGCTGCTGGGCAGTGAAGGTGGCCAGGTGTGGCGGCTGTTCGAGGAGGAGAAGGTCGAGCATGGCGTGACCTTGCAGCTTGGTGATGAAGCCATCCAAGGCGCCGAGCACCTGTAGGAGCGGCCTTGTGTCGCGAAAGGGCTGCGCAGCAGCCCCTGCAACCTATGCTGCGAAGCTAAGATCGTGGGGCCGCTTCGCGCCCCTTTCGCGACACAAGGCCGCTCCTACAGGGAAGCGCGCCAACCGGCCGCTATGTGTAAGGCAATGATGTGATGACCCAACCCATTCCCTGCTACCACTGCGCCCTGCCCGTTCCGGCCGGCAGCCGCTTTACCGCCGTGGTGCTCGGCGAGCCCCGCGAGTTCTGCTGCCCCGGCTGCCAGGCAGTGGCCGAGGCGATCGTGGCCGGCGGCCTGGAACACTACTACCAGCACCGCAGCGACAACAGCGCCAACCCCGAAGCGTTGCCCAGGCAGTTGCAGGACGAACTGGCCCTGTACGACCGCAGTGACGTGCAGCAAACCTTCGTCCACCACCTGGGCGACCTGGCCGAGGCCACCTTGCTGATCGAAGGTATCAGCTGTGCGGCGTGTGGCTGGCTGATCGAAAAACACCTGCGCAACCTGCCCGGCGTCGCCGAGGCGCGCCTTAACCTGTCCAACCACCGCCTGCTAGTTGCCTGGGATGCCTCGCAGCTGCCACTGTCGCGCCTGCTGGCCGAACTGCGCCAGATCGGTTACGCCGCCCACCCCTACCAACCCGACCAGGCCGCCGAGCAGTTGGCCCGGGAAAACCGCAGTGCCCTGCGGCGCCTGGGCGTTGCCGGGTTGTTGTGGTTCCAGGCAATGATGGCGACCATGGCCACCTGGCCGGAATTCAACATCGACCTGTCGCCCGAGCTGCATACCATCCTGCGTTGGGTGGCGCTGTTCCTGACGATCCCCATCGTGTTCTACAGCTGCGCACCGTTCTTCAAAGGCGCCGCCCGCGACCTGCGCACCCGCCACCTGACCATGGATGTTTCGGTGTCACTGGCCATTGGCCTGGCGTTCGGCGCGGGTATCTGGACAGCCATCACCGGCAGCGGCGAGCTGTATTTCGACACCGTGGGCATGTTCGCCCTGTTCCTGTTGACCGGCCGCTACCTGGAACGCCGCGCCCGCGAGCGCACCGCAGCGGCCACGGCGCAACTGGTAAACTTGCTGCCGGCTTCGTGCCTGCGCCTGGACAGCCAAGGCCGCAGCGGGCGCATTCTGCTCAGTGAACTGCAATGCGGCGACACCGTACAGGTGCTGCCCGGCGCGGTGATTCCCGCCGACGGGCGCATCGTCGAAGGCCGCTCCAGCGTCGACGAATCGCTGCTCACCGGTGAATACCTGCCACAGCCGCGGCGAGTGGGGGACCGGGTCACCGGCGGCACCTTGAACGTTGAAAGCACGCTGAACATAGAAGTCCAGGCCCTGGGCCACGACTCGCGGCTGTCGGCCATCGTCCGCCTGCTGGAGCGCGCGCAAACGGAAAAACCACGCCTGGCAGAAATTGCCGACCGCGCCTCGCAGGGGTTCCTGCTGTTCTCGCTGCTGGCCGCAGTGGCCATCGGCCTGTGGTGGTGGTACCTGGAGCCGGCCCGGGCGTTCTGGATCGTGCTGGCCATGCTGGTGGCGACGTGCCCTTGTGCGCTGTCGCTGGCTACCCCCACCGCACTCACTGCAGCCACCGGCACCCTGCATAAACTTGGCCTGCTGGTGACCCGTGGCCATGTGCTGGAAGGCCTGAACCAGATCGATACGGTGATTTTTGACAAGACCGGCACGCTGACCGAAGGCAGGCTGACCTTGCGCAGCATTCGCCCACTCGGCAGCCACCCCGCGGACCGTTGCCTGGCGCTGGCGGCGGCATTGGAGAACCGCTCGGAGCACCCCATCGCCCGCGCGTTCGGGCACGCGGCCACACCTGCTGAAGAGGTGCAGAGTGTACCCGGCCTGGGCCTGGAAGGGCTGGTCGATGGCCAGCGCCTGCGCATTGGCCAGGCCAGCTTCGTCTGCGCCTTGAGCGGCGCGCAAGTACCTGCGGTGCCCGAGCCTCGCGGCCAGTGGCTGCTGCTGGGCGACCGCCAGGGGCCATTGGCCTGGTTCGGCCTGGACGACCGCTTGCGCGATGATGCACCGGCCCTGCTGGCTGCCTGCAAAGCGCGGGGCTGGCGCACCCTGCTGCTGTCTGGCGACAGTTCGCCGATGGTCGCGGAAGTCGCCGCGCAACTGGGCATCGACCACGCCGTTGGCGGCCTGCGCCCGGACGACAAACTGGAGCGCCTCAAAGCCTTGCAGGCCGAAGGGCGCAAGGTGCTGATGCTGGGCGACGGGGTCAACGATGTGCCGGTGCTGGCCGCCGCGGACATCAGCATCGCCATGGGCAGCGCCACCGACCTGGCCAAGACCTGCGCCGACGCGGTGCTGCTGTCCAACCGCCTGAGCGCGCTGGTGCAGGCGCTGGAACTGGCGCGCCGCACCCGCCGCAACATCCTCGAGAACCTGCTGTGGGCAACCCTGTATAATGGCCTGATGTTGCCGTTCGCCGCCCTCGGCTGGGTCACCCCGGTGTGGGCTGCTGTCGGCATGTCGGTGAGCTCACTGATCGTGGTGCTCAATGCCCTGCGCCTGACCCGCGCGCCAGTCAGTGCGGGGCTGCCCGCGATGGATGCCGCGCAACCCGCCAGGAGTACGCCATGCCCGCCCTCTATGTCATGATCCCCGCAGCCCTGCTGCTGGTCGGCGTGGCCGTGTACATCTTCTTCTGGGCCGTGGACAGCGGCCAGTACGATGACCTCGACGGCCCGGCGCACAGCATTCTGTTCGACGACCAGGACCCTCGTCACCAGGCGGCGGTCAAACCCGACGACACGCCGGGCAACGCCGACAAGGACTTGCCACCCCGTGCCTGACCTGCTTCCCCTGCTGGGCTCGGCGCTGGTGCTCGGCTTGCTCGGTGGCGGCCACTGCCTGGGCATGTGCGGCGGCCTGATGGGTGCGCTGACCTTGGCCATCCCCCCTGAACAACGCGGCAGGCGCCTGCGCCTGCTGCTGGCGTACAACCTGGGGCGCATCTTCAGCTATGCCTGCGCCGGGTTGTTGCTGGGCCTGGCTGGCTGGGCCGTAGCCAGCAGCCCGGCCGCCCTGGCCCTGCGGGTCCTGGCCGCCTTGCTGTTGATTGCCATGGGCCTGTACCTGGCCGGCTGGTGGAGCGGGCTGACGCGTATCGAGGTGCTAGGCCGCGGCGTGTGGCGGCATATCCAGCCGCTGGCGTCGCGCTTGCTGCCGGTGTCCAGCCTGCCCCGTGCGTTGCTGCTGGGGGCCTTGTGGGGGTGGTTGCCATGCGGGTTGGTGTACAGCACGTTGTTATGGGCGGCCAGCCAGGGCCATGCCGGCTACAGCGCGGCGTTGATGCTGGCGTTCGGGGTGGGCACCTGGCCGGTGCTGCTGGCGACCGGCTTGGCGGCAGAGCGGGTAAACACTTTGTTGAAACGGCGCAGTGTGCGGGTGGCTGGCGGGGTGCTGGTGATGCTGTTTGGTATCTGGACCATGCCCGGGCCGCACCAGCATTGGCTGATGGGGCATTGAGGGCTGCAAGCTACAAGCTGCAAGCTGCAAGCTGCAAGCTACAAGCTACAAGCTACAAGCTACAAGCTACAAGCTACAAGCAAAAGCAGATCTGCTTTCGACTTTCGACTTTCGACTTTCGACTTTCGACTTGCCGCTTGCCGCTTGCCGCTTGATACAAATCAACACAGATTCCTACAGACGCCCATAGACTCCGGTTCACTGCTGCTCTTTCCGGGGACCGCCCACATGCTCGACGACATTCGTTGGGATACCGACCTGATCCGCCGCTACGATCTTGCCGGGCCACGCTATACCTCCTACCCGACCGCCGTGCAACTGCACAGCGAGGTGGGCTCCTTCGACCTGCTCCACGCCCTGCGCGAAAGCCGCCGGGCGGTACGCCCGCTGTCGCTGTATGTGCATGTGCCGTTCTGCGCCAACATCTGCTACTACTGCGCCTGCAACAAAGTCATCACCAAGGACCGCGCCCGCGCCGCGCCGTACCTGCAGCGCCTGGAGCAGGAGATTCAGCTGATCGCCTGCCACCTGGGACCGAAACAGCGGGTGGAACAGCTGCATTTCGGCGGCGGCACCCCGACCTTCCTCAGCCATGTGGAACTGCGCCAGCTGATGACTACCCTGCGCCAGCACTTCCACTTGCTGGACGATGACTCCGGCGACTACGGCATCGAGATCGACCCGCGCGAAGCCGACTGGTCGACCATGGGCCTGCTGCGGGAGCTGGGCTTCAACCGCGTCAGCCTCGGCGTGCAAGACCTCGACCCCGCCGTGCAGCGCGCGATCAACCGCCTGCAAAGCCTGGAACAGACCCGCACCCTGATCGAGGCGGCGCGTACCTTGCAGTTCCGCTCGATCAACCTCGACCTGATCTACGGCCTGCCCAAGCAAACCCCGCAAGGCTTCGCCCGCACCGTCGAAGAGGTGATCCGCCTGCAGCCCGACCGCTTGTCGGTGTTCAACTACGCCCACCTGCCCGAACGCTTCATGCCGCAACGGCGTATCGACAGCAGCGACCTGCCCAGCGCGGCCGCCAAGCTGGAGATGCTGCACGCCACCATCGAGCAGTTGACCGCCGCTGGCTACCGCTACATCGGCATGGACCATTTCGCCCTGCCCGACGACGAGCTGGCCATCACCCAGGAAGAAGGCACCCTGCAGCGCAATTTCCAGGGCTATACCACCCACGGGCACTGCGACCTCATCGGCCTGGGCGTGTCGGCCATCAGCCAGATCGGCGACTTGTACTGCCAGAACAGCAGTGACCTCAACACCTACCAGGACAGCCTGACCAACGCCCAGCTGGCGACCCAGCGCGGCCTGCTGTGCAACCATGACGACCGCATCCGCCGGGCGGTCATCCAGCAACTGATCTGCCATTTCCAGCTGGATTACGAACCCATCGAGCAAGCGTTCACCATCGATTTCCGCGGTTACTTCGACCACCTCTGGCCAGAGCTGCTGACCCTGCAGCGCGACGGCCTGATCAGCCTGGACGACAAGGGCATTCGCATTCTCCCGGCCGGGCGCCTGCTGGCGCGTTCGGTATGCATGGTGTTCGATGCCTACCTGGCGATGCAGAACCGCCAGCGTTTCTCCCGGGTTATCTGAAAAGCGAGACATTCAACCGCATGGACACGCCACCTTGCCGGGCACACTATGGGCGAACGAGGACTCCCGGCAGGGCATCTGCCGGGGTTTTGCCAGCGCGCAGCATCGATGCGCACTCTGGCCTACACCCTGTGTCGTAGGTTACCCTTACGACTTATGTGTGCTTTCCCACAAGGATCGATCCAAATGTCCGAGCCAGTCAAACTGCGCCCTCACAACCAGGCCCATTGCAAGGATTGCAGCCTGGCCCCCCTGTGCCTGCCTCTTTCACTCAACCTGGAAGACATGGATGCACTGGATGAAATCGTCAAACGCGGGCGTCCGCTGAAAAAAGGCGAGTTTCTGTTCCGCCAGGGTGACAATTTTGGCTCGGTCTACGCGGTACGTTCCGGCGCCCTGAAAACCTTCAGCCTCAGCGACAGCGGCGAAGAACAGATCACCGGTTTCCACCTGCCCAGCGAACTGGTCGGCCTGTCGGGTATGGACACCGAAGCCTACCCGGTGTCGGCGCAAGCTCAGGAAACCACCTCGGTGTGCGAAATCCCCTTCGAGCGCCTCGACGAACTGTCGGTCCAGCTCCCGCAGCTGCGCCGCCAGCTGATGCGGGTAATGAGCCGTGAAATCCGCGATGACCAGCAAATGATGCTGCTGCTGTCGAAAAAAACCGCCGACGAGCGCATTGCCACGTTCCTGGTGAACCTATCGGCGCGCTTCCGCGCCCGCGGCTATTCGGCCAACCAGTTCCGCCTGAGCATGTCGCGCAACGAAATCGGCAACTACCTGGGCCTGGCAGTGGAAACCGTGTCACGGGTGTTCACCCGCTTCCAGCAGAACGGCCTGCTGCGCGCCGAAGGCAAGGAAGTGCACATCCTCGACCCGATCCAGCTGTGTGCGCTGGCCGGTGGTGCAATGGAGGCCTGAGACCGGTATTTAGCGGGTATACTTGGGCATTCGTTTTCCCAGGATATCCGCAACAATGCACAGCGACGCCTTCGACCTCAAAGCCCTGATCCGCCCGGTGGTGGACTTCCCCAAGCCCGGCGTGATCTTCCGTGACATCACCCCGCTGTTCCAGTCGCCGCGCGGGCTGCGCTATGTGGCCGACCAGTTCATCGAGCGCTATGTCGAGTCTGAATTCAGCCACATTGGCGCCATGGACGCGCGGGGTTTCCTGATTGGTTCGATCATCGCCCACCAGTTGAACAAGCCACTGATCCTGTTCCGCAAGCAAGGCAAGCTGCCAGCCGACGTGCTGAGCGAGGGTTACCAGACCGAGTACGGCGAGGCCTTCCTGGAGGTGCACGCCGACAGCCTGTGCGAAGGCGATTCGGTGTTGATTTTCGATGACTTGATCGCCACGGGCGGGACCTTGCTGGCAGCGGCCAACCTGGTGCGCCGCACCGGTGCGCAGGTGTTCGAGGCCGCCGCGATCATCGACCTACCCGAACTGGACGGTTCGCGCCGGCTGCAGGCGGCCGGGGTGCCGACCTTCTGCCTGACCGAGTTTTCCCTCAGCGAGTATTGAGTTGCAAGTCGCAAGTCGCAAGTCGCAAGTCGCAAGCTACAAGCAAAAGCCGATCTGCTTTTGCTTGTAGCTTGTAGCTTGTAGCTTGTAGCTTGTAGCTTGTAGCTTGCAGCTTGTAGCTTGCAGCTTGCAGCTTGCAGCTTGCAGCTTGCAGCTTCAGAGCGAAATCGGCCGCCGCCCGGCAAAGGCATGGGCCAGTGTTCCGCCATCCACCAGTTCGAGCTCCCCGCCCAGGGGTACACCATGGGCGATGCGCGAGGCCACCAGGCCTTTTTCATTGAGCAGTTGCGCGATGTAATGCGCCGTCGCCTCGCCTTCCACGGTCGGGTTGGTCGCCAGGATCACCTCGGTGAAGGTACCCTGCTCTTCGATCCGCGCCATCAGTTGCGGAATGCCGATGGCCTCCGGCCCCAGGCCGTCCAGTGGCGACAGGTGGCCTTTGAGCACGAAGTAACGGCCGCGGTAGCCGGCCTGCTCGACCGCATACACATCGGTCGGCCCCTCGACCACACACAGCTGGGTGTCGTCACGCCGCGGGTCAGCACACTGTGGGCACAGGTCCTGCTCGGTCAAGGTGCGGCACTGCCGGCAATGCCCTACCCCTTCCATGGCCTGGGTCAAAGCCTGGGCCAGGCGCAGCCCCCCGCTACGGTCACGCTCGAGCAGTTGCAGGGCCATGCGCTGGGCGGTTTTCTGGCCTACACCTGGCAAGATGCGCAGGCCGTCGATCAATTGGCGGATAAGGGGGCTGAAGCTCATGGGGAAGGCCTGACAATTCAATAAGGGGCGGTTTATACCCAGCGGGGGCAGTGGCGTCAAATCAGCCTCCGAGTGGGAGCGCGCCGGGTCAAGAATAATGACCGCGGCGGCTGCGAGTACGCACAAAAAAAACCGCCGCTGGTGTCAGCGGCGGTTTTCGAGGGCGCATGCCTTAGAACGGCATCTTGAAGCCCGGCGGCAGCTGCATGCCGGCGGTCATGCCGCCCATTTTTTCCTGGCTGCTCTGCTCCACCTTGCGCACTGCATCGTTCAACGCAGCGGCGATCAGGTCTTCCAGCACTTCCTTGTCATCTTCATCGGTCGACATCAGGCTCTGGTCGATGCTGACGCGCTTGACGTCGTGACGACCGGTCATCACCACGCTCACCAGGCCGCCACCAGACTGGCCGGTGACTTCGGCGTTGGCCAGCTCTTCCTGCATTTTCTGCATTTTTTCCTGCATCTGCTGGGCCTGCTTCATCAGGCCGGCCATGCCACCTTTCATCATGGGGGTATACCTCGATTGGGTCATTTGATGCGGCCCGGCGCCGGGCCGGCCGCAGGGTTATCCGTTACTGGCCCTGGTTGGCCAGGGCCTCTACAGGCTCAATAGTATCCTGCCGCACCTTGGCACCGAACAACTTGATCATCTGCTGGATCAATGGATCCTGCTCGATCGAGGCGACGGCGCCCTGCTGACGCTCGGCCCGCTTGCGGGCGGCGGCCTGGGCCGGGGTTTCCTGCTCGGGCAGGACCAGTTCGATGCGCAGGTTCAACGTGCGCCCCAGATGCTGGTTGAGCGCCTCGTTAAGGCGCCGCTGCTGGGTCGTGTTGAACAGCGCACCCTGGCCTGGGTCCAGGTGCAGCAGCCAGTCGTCGCCATCGGCGGCAATCAGCGTACAGTTTGCTGCGATGTTGCCTGTCATACCCGAGACAGGCAACTGTGGGAATAATTCCAGCCATTGCAGGGCCAGACCGGTGGCCGGCTTGGCGGCTGGCAACGGGGCAGGCGCGGGCGCAGGGGCTTCTTCCTGAACGTGCTCGGCCAACTCGTCGAGGTAGCTGAAGCCAACCGGATCGCTTTCGCCGCCGTAGTAGTCTTCGTCCAGCGGCGGCTCGTCGTCCCGGTCCATGCCAACGGCGGCGTAGGCAGACGGGTCGAAAGGCGGCTCGTCATGCACGGGAGGCGCGGCCGTAGGCGCCGCCTGCGGGGTCGGCCGCGGGGCTGACGCGGGCTCGGCAACAGGCTCTGCAACAGGCGCGCTGGTCGGGGCTGGATCCTCCCACGGCAGGTCGACCACCTCGGCGACGGGCTCAGGCACCGAAATGGCCTCGACTTCGGCCCTCAGCTCGGCGTCTGCGGGCAGTTCGGGCTCATGGTCCACCGTGGCTGGCGGCGGCACTACCAGCGGCGCGGGCGCAGCGGGCGCAGCGGGCGCAGGCTCGGCGGCGGGCGGCGGCACGGCAGGCGCAGGGGCTGCCACCGCGTTGGCAGGATCAGCTGTGGCCTGGCTGATCCCCACTGGCTTTAGCACCGGTTTCGGCGCATCGTCGGTGTCGGCCGGGCGGAAGGCGAGCATCCGCAACAAGACCATCTCGAAGCCACCACGCGGGTCCGGCGCCAGCGGCAGGTCACGCCGGCCGATCAGGCCCATCTGGTAATAGAACTGCACATCCTCGGCCGGTAATGCCTGGGCCAGCGCCAGCACCCGGTCACGGTCGCCCTGGCCGTTGTCCACTGCCTCGGGCAGCGCCTGGGCGATGGCTACACGGTGCAGCACGTTGAGCATTTCCGCCAGCACGCCAGCCCAGTCCGGCCCTTGCTCGGCCAGGTTGCGCACGGCCTCCAGCAGGGCCCGGGCATCGCCCTCGAGCAGCGCCTGCAGCACCCCATAGACCTGCCCGTGGTCGAGGCTGCCGAGCATGGCCCGCACATCGGCGGCCAGCACCTTGCCTTCGCCGAATGCGATGGCCTGGTCGGTCAGGCTCATGGCGTCACGCATGGAACCGTCGGCGGCGCGGCCCAACAGCCACAGGGCATCTGCCTCGAACGGGACGTTCTCCGCAGCCAGCACATGGCTGAGGTGCTCGACCACCCGCTCCGGGCTCATGTTCTTCAGCGAGAACTGCAGGCAACGCGACAGGATGGTGGCCGGTAGCTTCTGCGGGTCGGTGGTGGCCAGGATGAACTTGACGTACGGCGGCGGCTCTTCCAGGGTCTTGAGCAAGGCATTGAACGAGTGCGTCGAGAGCATGTGCACTTCGTCGATCAGGTAGACCTTGAAGCGCCCACGGCTGGGCGCGTACTGCACGTTATCGAGCAGTTCGCGGGTGTCTTCGACCTTGGTACGGCTGGCGGCGTCGATTTCGATCAGGTCGACGAAGCGGCCCTCGTCGATCTCCCGGCACACCGAACAGGTGCCGCAGGGCGTGGAGGTGATGCCCGTCTCGCAGTTCAGGCATTTGGCGATGATACGGGCGATGGTAGTCTTGCCCACGCCACGAGTACCGGTGAACAGGTAGGCATGGTGCAGGCGCTGGTTGTCCAAGGCATTGATCAAGGCCTTGAGCACATGGGTCTGGCCGACCATTTCGCGGAACGAGCGCGGACGCCATTTACGTGCAAGAACCTGATAACTCATCGAAAAACCATCGTAGCCTGATCGAGCGGAAGATCGCTAATGCTAGCGGAGCGGGGGCAAAATTGCACCCTGCGCAGCTCGTCTAAGCTATGAATCGGGCGCCTGTTATGCAGGGAGGAGATGCTTTTGCGAAAACTGCTGGCCTTGCTGTTGGTCTGGGCTACCCAGAGCGTGGCAGAACAGCCGGTGCTGCGTTTTTCCGTGGCTGAAAGCTGGAGCATGCCGCTGGTGCGGATTGAAGATGACCAGCCGGTCGAGGGCCTGGTCTATGACCTTGTACAGGCGCTGGCCCGGGAAGCAGGGGTCCGCCCGCAGTACCACGTGATGGCCAGGCTGCGCTTGCAGGAGGCCATGAACAGCGGTGACATTGATGTGCGCTGCTACGTCAGCACGCAGTGGTTCAATGACCGCCCGGGGGACTTTGTCTGGAGCATCCCGCTGTTCCACCAGCGCGACGTGCTGGTGGGGCGCCTTGGCGACAGCAACCCGGTCGCAGCAGAGCAACTGCCGCCCCAGGCCATCGGTACAGTGCTGGGGTACACCTATCCAACCTTGCAACCCCTGCTGGACCAAGGCCGACTGAGCCGCGAAGACAGCCGCAGCCAGCTGCTGGTCCTGCAGAAACTGCAAGCCCACCGCTATCGCCATGCAGTGAGCAACGAGTTGTCGCTGCAGTGGTTCAACCAGGGGCAGCCGGCAGCTCGGCAACTGCAAGTGCTGGCAGTGCTGGAGGAGCAGGACCTGGGGTGCATGGTGCGCAACGACCCGGCGATACCCACACAAGGGCTGCTGCGGGCCTTGGTGCGGCTGAAACAGACGGGGGAAATCGAGCGGATCCTGCAGCGATACGCAGGGATGGGCCGTAGCGACAACCCGTCTGTCGCTCGCCCGTGAAACAGAAGCGCTGGTGATGTACAGAGGCAGCAAGCCAGCACGCTCCCTGTGGTCGCTGGCTTGCCGGCGATCTACGGTGATGCTGATGCCTATACCGCGTCGCCTGTTTCGCGGGCACGCCCGCTCCCACAGGGTATTGCGACCGATTCGAGCTCGCGTGCTGCCTGTGACAGGGGTAGGCGCCTAGAGGCGGAGAGCAAGGGCTGGCGACATGCGGCGCAGCGCCCTTAGGGAGATCACCTGGCCTGCCTAAATTCCAGCGACTGATGAAGCTGTCGGCGGTGGGAGCATTGGGCGAGAAGCAGGACAGAAAGAAGGCGTTCGCAGCAGATTGAGGTTTTCCGGCCCCGGAAATGGAGGCGGCCCCACCAGCCACACCCCGGCACTCGATGTTCCCGCTATGGCTGCTCCCTTCCGGGCCTGACCAGGTTAACGGGTAATCAATGCGGGGGGACCGATGGGGCCACCACTACATGCCTCGCTGAGCAGCGAGTGGCGCCATTGTACCGGTCTTGGGGGCAGATACAACCTCTGGGAGCAGAAAAAGTCATCATTTCTCAATGACTTGTCTGGGTTGGGGTGGCGCTGCAGGCAAGACTGGCGCGAGCCCTGTGGGAGCGGGCGTGCCCGCGAAGCAAGCTACGCGATGGATGGCACCGGCTTTGCCGGTGTTCGCGGGCATGCCCGCTCCCACAAGGGGCGCGCGCAGGGACTTAAATAGCGATGCCCTGCTCGGCCAGGAACGCGACGAAGGCCTCCTCGTCCAGCACCTTCACGCCCAGCTCGCTGGCCTTGGCCAGCTTCGATCCAGCCCCCGGCCCTGCGACCACGCACTGGGTCTTGCCCGACACCGAACCGGCCACCTTGGCGCCAAGGCTTTCCAGCTTGTCCTTGGCCACATCGCGGCTCATGCGCTCCAGGGTACCGGTCAGCACCCAGGTCTGGCCGGCCAGCGGCAAACCCTCGGCGACTTTCTTCTCGCTGGTCCAGTGCATGCCGAACGCCAGCAACTGCGCCTCGATCGCGCGCGCCAGTTTCTGGTTGGCCTCATCCTTGAAGAATTCACGCACCGCGTCCGCCTGCTTGGCCGCCAGTGCCTGGCGCAGGTCGATGCCGTCGGCAGCGATGATCTTGTCCAGGCTGTCGAGCTTGGCTACCAGTTTCTCGGCACCGGTTGGGCCTACCGAAGCGATGTCGAGCTTGGCGATCATGCCGGCCAAGCTGGTGCTGGCCGCGAATTCGGCGGCCAACTCGCCTTCGTCCTGCAGGTGCATGCCGCTATCGAGCAACTGCTGGATAACCTTCTGGTTGTGTTCGTCTTCGAAGAAGTTGTGAATCTCGTAGGCGACCTCAAGGCCAATGTCCGGCAGATACGTCAGCACCTGCGGCAAGGCCTGCTGCACGCGCGCCAGGCTGCCCAGCGAACGGGCCAGAACCTTGGCCGTCTCCTCACCCACATCCGGTATGCCCAGCGCATAGATGAAACGCGCCAGGCTCGGCCGCTTGCTGGCTTCGATGGCATCCAGCAGTTTGCGGGTGGACACCTCGGCGAAGCCTTCCAGGCCGACCACCTGCTCGAACTGCAGCTTGTACAGGTCAGCCGGCGAGCCGATCAGGCCTTCGTCCACC
The DNA here is from genome assembly GCF_947311875.1 of Pseudomonas sp. PARCl1. Taxonomy (NCBI): domain Bacteria; kingdom Pseudomonadati; phylum Pseudomonadota; class Gammaproteobacteria; order Pseudomonadales; family Pseudomonadaceae; genus Pseudomonas; species Pseudomonas sp. PARCl1. The sequence goes on along the minus strand of NZ_CAMZMX010000016.1, from coordinate 39,445 downwards.
AACTGCTCGACGCTTTTTTCGCCAAGCCCGTCGATGTCCATGGCGCGACGCGACACATAGTGAATGATCGCCTGCTTGAGCTGCGCACCACAGGCCAGGCGGCCGACACAGCGGTACACCGCCCCTTCGCTGGTGGTCTCCTTGCCCTTGCTGCGCTTGACCAGCTGGGTGCGCTCGACTTGCGAGCCACACACCGGGCACTCGCTTGGCACGGCAACCGGGCGGGCATCGTCCGGGCGACGCTCCAGCACCACCTGCATCACCTGCGGGATCACGTCGCCGGCCCGGCGGATGATCACTGTGTCGCCAATGCGCAGGCCCAGGCGGGCGATTTCGTCCATGTTGTGCAGGGTGGCGTTGGACACGGTCACGCCCGCCACCTTGACCGGTTTCAGGCGCGCCACCGGGGTGACCGCGCCGGTACGGCCGACCTGGAACTCGACGTCCAGCACCTCGGTCAGCTCTTCCATGGCCGGGAACTTGTGGGCGATTGCCCAGCGCGGTTCACGGGCGCGGAAGCCCAGCTCACGCTGGGCGGCCAGGCTGTTGACCTTGAATACCACACCATCGATTTCATACGGCAGGCTGTTGCGCCGCTCGCCGATGTCGCGGTAGTAATCCAGGCACTCTTCGATCCCTGCCGCATGCTTGAGCTCGCGGCTGATCGGCAGGCCCCAAGCCTTGAGCTGTTCAAGGATGGCGATATGGCTGTCGCCGATGCTGGCAGACAGCTGACCGACGCCGTAGCAGCAGAACTCCAGCGGGCGGCTGGCCGTGATTTTCGAATCGAGCTGGCGCAGGCTACCGGCAGCCGCGTTGCGCGGGTTGGCGAAGGTCTTGCCGCCGGCTTCGGCCTGGGCTGCATTGAGGCGGTCGAAGCCGGCCTTGCTCATGTAGACCTCGCCACGCACTTCCAGCACCGCGGGCCAGCCCTCGCCGTGCAACTTCAGCGGAATGTTGCGCACGGTGCGTACGTTGGCGCTGATATCTTCGCCAGTGGTGCCGTCGCCGCGCGTGGCACCCTGCACCAGCAGGCCGTCGCGGTACAGCAGGCTAACGGCCAGGCCATCGAGCTTGGGTTCGCAACTGTAGTCAACCGCGCCGGGCTGATCGAGGCCGTCCACCACACGGCGGCCGAACTCACGCAGGTCGGCTTCCTCGAAGGCGTTGCCCAGGCTGAGCATGGGCACTTCATGGCGCACCTGGCTAAAGGCCGACAGGGCTGCACCGCCGACGCGCTGGGTGGGCGAGTCGGGGGTAACCAGGTGCGGGTGTTCGGCTTCCAACGCCTTGAGCTCGTTGAACAGGCGGTCGTATTCGGCGTCGGGCACACTGGGCTCGTCGAGCACGTAGTAGCGGTAGTTGTGCTGGTCGAGTTCGGCACGCAGTTCGTGGATACGGGTTTCGGCGGTCATGGGGTTTGTCTTCTCTTGCAAAGCAAAAGAGCAGCCTGGGGTGGCGGCTGGGGTCTGGACTAGCGATTGCCTGCCCTGGCCCTGTCGCCGGCAAGCCAGCTCCCACAGGCAATTGTGGGAGCTGGCTTGCCGGCGACAGGGCCGGAACAGGTAACAACACCCGAACCGGCCAGCACGCCCTCAGGCTGCTCTTTCGTTGGATCTGTCAGCGCTTCTGGGTCAGCGCACGGCGCTCGAACTCGACGATGCGCTGGCGATAGTGCTCGATGGTCTGGGCGGTCAGCACGCTGCGCTGGTCGTCCTTGAGCTCACCGTTCAGTTCATGTGCCAGCTTGCGCGCGGCCGCCACCATCACGTCAAAGGCCTGCTTCGGATGACGTGGGCCAGGCAGGCCGAGGAAGAAGCTCACCGCACGGGTGCTGAAATGGTCGATGTCGTCCAGGTCGAACACACCAGGCTTGACCGCATTGGCCATGGAGAACAGCACTTCGCCGTGGCCGGCCATGCTTTCGTGGCGGTGGAAGATGTCCATTTCGCCGAAGCGCAGGCCGCTTTCAAGAATGTTCTGCAACAATGCCGGGCCCTTGAAGCCACCCTCGTCGCGGGAAATGACGCTGATGACCAGCACCTCTTCGGCCGGTGGCAGCTCCTTGACGCTGCTGCTGGCAGCGGGCGCCGGGTTGCCACGGGTATTTTCGGCGGCGAAGTCGTCGTCGCTGTCGGTGAACAGGTCGGGCTCGCGCGGCTCGGCGCTCAGGCCCAGGTCGCCCTGCTGCACATCGGCCGCGGCTGTGGCGCGCTTGCCACGCTTGCTGGCCTTGGCCGGCTTTGGCTCGCGCTCGCGGTCACGCGCCGAGGCGCTGAGCGAAGGCAGGTCGCTTTCGTCCAGTTCCGGTTCTTTATGGGTATCCAGTACCCGCGACGGGCCGAGTACTTCGGCACTGCCGCCCTCTTCGTCCGGCAGGTTGGAATAACTGCGGTCCAGACGGAATTTCAACTTGCCTTTGCCGCCGCGCATGCGGCGCCAGCCGTCGAAAAGAATACCGGCAATGACAATGATGCCGATGAGGATCAGCCACTCGCGCAGACCGATTTCCATGTAATCCCGTGCCTCTATAAAAATATGCTTGAAAACAAAGGGTTCAAAGCCCTTTAACACGTGGCGCCAACTCTATGTTCTGACAGGCGTTTTACCCACGCAATAAACGAGTGACATTAAGCTAGCACGACCAAAGACAACTTTACACCGTCTGTCGCACATGACGGGGGCATTTCGTTGGAGAAAGTGCCCGCATCGTCGCACATCACGCATCGACCATGGCCATGGCGGCCTCCACATCAACTGCAACAAGACGTGAACAACCGGGTTCATGCATGGTTACCCCCATCAGTTGATCGGCCATCTCCATCGCAATCTTGTTGTGGGTGATGTAGATGAACTGCACGCTCTCACTCATTTCCTTGACCAGGCGCGCGTAGCGCCCGACGTTGGCATCGTCCAGCGGCGCATCGACTTCGTCGAGCATGCAGAACGGTGCGGGGTTCAACTTGAAGATGGCAAACACCAGCGCCAATGCGGTCAGTGCCTTTTCGCCGCCGGACAGCAGATGGATGGTGCTGTTCTTCTTGCCCGGCGGTCGCGCCATGATCGTCACCCCTGTATCGAGTAGATCTTCGCCCGTCAGTTCCAGATAAGCGCTGCCACCACCGAAAACTTTTGGGAAAAGTGCCTGTAATCCGGCATTTATCTGATCAAAGGTATCCTTGAAGCGGTTGCGGGTTTCCTTGTCGATCTTGCGAATGACGTTTTCCAGGGTCTCCAGCGCCTCCACCAGGTCGGCGTCCTGGGCATCCAGGTAGCGCTTGCGCTCGGATTGTTGCTCGTACTCCTCAATGGCGGCGAGGTTGATCGCACCCAGGCGCTGGATACGCGCCTCGAGTTGCTCCAGCGCCTGTTCGGTGCCCTGCTCGCTGGCATCGGCCTCCAGGGTGGCGAGCACCCCTTGCAGGTCGTAACCGTCGGCCAGCAGCTGCTCCTGCAGGGTCTTGCGCCGCACATCCAGGCCCTGGCACTCCAGCCGCAGCTGCTCCAGCTGGCCGCGCAACAACAGCGCCTGCTGCTCAGCCTGCGTGCGGCGCTTCTCGGCCTCGCGCAATTCGCGGTCGGCTTCGTCCATGTGCAGGCGCGCCAGGCGCATTTCCTCGTCAACACTCATGCGCAGTTCCAGCAGCGCTTCGAGCTTCAGGCGCAACTCCTCCTGTGGTGCCTCGCCCTCCTCCAGGTTCAGGCTCAGTTGCTCCTGGCGCTCGGTCAGCCTTGCTGCTTGCTGCTCCAGGCGCTCCAGAGCCTGGCGGGTGGAGTCATGCTGCGCACGCAGCGAGCCCAGCCGCACGGCCAGCTGGTGGGCGTGGTCCTTGTGCTGGCGGGCCTCCTGGCGCACCCGGTCGAGGCTTTCGCGCAGGGCGTCGCGGCGGGCCATCAATTGCTCGCGCTGCTCGGTGTCCTGGGCCATCAGCTCCACCGCCTCTTGCAGCAACAGGCGGGCTTCGCCCAGTTGTTCGTGCTCAAGGGCGCGCTGTTCTTCCAGTTCGGCCAGTTCTTCCTGCAAGCGCCGGCGGCGCAGCTCGACCTGTTCGGCGCGCGCACGGCTGGCCGAGAGGCTGGCTTTCAGTTCACCGTGCAGGCGGTTTTCTTCCTGGCTGCGGCGGCGCAGTTGCTCGCGCTGTTCTTCCAGGTCCAGCTGCTGCTCGCGCAGGGTTTGCAACTGTTGCTCAAGCTGTTCCAACGCCGCTTCCTGCTGCAGTTGTTCCTGGCCCAGGCGGTCGATTTCCTGGCCACGCGCCAGCACTCCGCCTTCGGCCTCACCGCCACGGCGCACCCGCAGGAAGTGCCGGCCAACCCAGTAGCCATCGCGGCTGACCAGGCTCTGCCCGTCGCCAAGCGCTGTGCGCTGCGCCAGCGCCTGGGCCAAGTCCTCGACAGGCATGACCTGACCCAGCCAGGGTGCCAGATCGACACCGCCTTCGACCTTTTCCAGCAGGCTGCCGGGCAACGACGCGCTGGCATCGCTGGCCTGCAGCAAGCGCAGCTCGCCTTGTTCCAAACCGGCAAAATCGAGGCCGTTGAAATCGTCCACCAGCACGGCCTGCAGGTCAGCGCCGAGCACGGTTTCTACGGCAAGCTCCCAGCCCGGTTCTACCCGCAAGCCTTCAGCCAAGCGTGGCTGTTGCTGCAGGCCCTGGCCCTGCAGCCAGTCTGCGGCGCCCGCCCCCGGCTCCAGGGCTGCCTGCTGCAACGCTTCCAAGGATGCCAGGCGGCCGCCCAGGCGCTGCAGGTCGCCCTGTGCCTGCTGCTGGGCCTGGGTAGCCTGCTGCAACTGCCCGCGCGCGCTTTCCAGACGCTCGACCACCTGTTCTTCGGAGAGCTGCAGTTCTTCCAGCAACATTTCGCTGCTGGCCAGTTGTTCGGCCAGATCCAGCAGGGTGGCGTCCTGCGGATCGCTCCCGAGTTGCTCGCGCTCTTCGCCCAGCTTGCGCTGGCGCTCAGCCTGGCGCTCCAGGCTGGCTTCCAACTGCTGCAGGCGCGCCTGCTGCACTTCGGCCTGGCGGCGCGGTTCGGCAGAGCGGCTGTTGAAGCTGTCCCACTGCTCTTGCCAGCCGTGCATGGCCAGCTCGGCCTCTTCCAGCGCCGCCGCAGCTTCTTCGGCGGCGCCCAGGGTCATTTCCTGCTCGGGTTCGAGCATGGCCAACTCTTCGCCCAGGGTCGCCAGCAAGGTGCGGTCATGCCCCAGGTGCGACTCGGTTTCCAAACGGGTGCGCTCGGCCTCCTTGAAGTCGTCCTGCAACTGGCGCAGGCGCTGCTGACCGTGCTGGATACTCTGCTCGACCCGGGCAATGTCACCGGCCACCGAATAGAAACGGCCCTGCACCTGGTTGAACCGCTCGGACAACTCGTGATGACCGTCACGCAGGCGCTCGATGCTGGCATCGGCGTTGCGCTGCTCGGCCACCAGTGCCTCGTGGGCCACGCCCTGGTCACCGATCACCGACTCGCGCTGGCGTACCCGCTCGTCCAGGTCGCGCCAGCGCAAGGCCGACAGCTGCGCTTTCAGCTGGCGCTCCCGCGCCTTGTATTCACGGTACTTTTCCGCGGCCTGGGCCTGGCGGTGCAGGCGCTCGAGCTGGCGTTCCAGTTCTTCACGCAGGTCGGTCAGGCGTGCCAGGTTTTCCTGGGTGCGGCGGATACGGTTCTCGGTTTCGCGGCGGCGCTCCTTGTATTTGGAGATGCCGGCGGCTTCCTCGATGAAATTGCGCAACTCTTCGGGCTTGGCCTCGATCAGCTTGGAGATCATGCCCTGTTCGATGATCGAGTAGCTGCGCGGCCCCAGCCCGGTGCCGAGGAAAATGTCGGTGATGTCGCGCCGGCGGCACTTGGTGCCGTTCAGGTAGTAGCTGTTCTGCCCGTCGCGGGTGACCTTGCGGCGGATGGAAATTTCGGCGTACGCGGCATACTCGCCGACCAGGGTGGTTTCGCTGTTGTCGAAGACCAGCTCGATGCTGGCCTGGCTGACCGGTTTGCGCCCACTGGAGCCGTTGAAGATGACGTCGGTCATCGATTCGCCGCGCAGGTTCTTCGCCGAGCTCTCGCCCATCACCCAGCGCACCGCGTCGATGATGTTGGATTTGCCGCAGCCGTTGGGGCCGACCACGGCCGCCATGTTGCTGGGGAAATTGACCGTGGTCGGGTCGACGAACGACTTGAAGCCGGCCAGGCGAATGCATTTGAGGCGCATCGGTCAGCCTCGGGCCAGTGCCGCCAGCACCAGTTCGCAGCTGCGCTGGCAGTAAGCGGTAAGCACCTCGCGAATGTGCGGCAGGTCACGGGCGACCACCGCTTCGAGCAGGCGGGCGAACAGGTCGAGGTAATCGATCATGTTGGCCTGGCGTTGGTCCAGCGCCAGATAATAGGCACGGCTCATGGCCGGCTGCAGGTTTTCCACGGTTTCCTGCAAGAAAGGGTTATCGGCAAACGGATAGGCGGCGCGCATCACCGCGAAGCTGTCACCGACGAAAGCCTTGATGTCCAGCCGGTCGTGGGCGCGCTGCAGCCGCTGCTGAATCTCCAGAAACGGGCGCAGGTCGGCTTCGGTGCGCCATTTTTGTGCAACCGCATTGCCCAGCAGGATATAGAACTCGCCCATCAGCGCGCACAGGCTGCGCACGCTGCGTTCGTCCAGCTCGGTGACATGGGCACCGCGGCGCGGCAAGATCGCCACCAGGTGGCGGCGTTCGAGAATCAGCAACGCCTCGCGCACAGAACCGCGGCTGACATTGAGTGCCTGCGTAACCTTTTGCTCCTGAATGCGCTCGCCGGGCGCCAGCTCGCCGCGGATAATGCGTTCGGCCAGGTAATCGGCAATCTGCTCGGAGAGGCTGTCCGGGGCCTTGAACGTCATGGTTTTCCTTCAAAATCATTGAACTGGGCACAAGGGGCGAAGTGTAGCGCACTTGACCATTGGTCGCGCAGAGGGGGCAGGCGGTTTATTTGACCCAGCAGACAACCGCGGGCCCGGCGCGATCTATGCTTGCAATATGGGCAATGAACAGGGTTGGGCGAGACCACGCGCAATTTCTTGACCTTTGGGTCAGAAAAATATTGACCTGCTGGACAGGTGTTGCTTAGAGTCCGCCCAACAACAATAAAACCATTGCGAGGCCATCCCCGTGATCCAGTTTCTCGTCAATCAGGAGCTGCGTAGTGAGCACGCCCTGGACCCTAACATGACGGTGCTGCAGTACCTGCGCGAGCACCTGGGCAAACCCGGCACCAAGGAAGGCTGCGCCAGCGGTGACTGCGGCGCCTGCACCGTGGTGGTCGGTGAACTGACCCAGGACGCACAGGGCAACGACAGCCTGCGCTACCGCAGCCTCAATTCGTGCCTGACCTTCGTCTCGTCGCTGCATGGCAAGCAACTGATCAGCGTCGAGGGCCTCAAGCACCAGGGCCAGCTGCACAGCGTGCAGCAAGCCATGGCCGACTGCCATGGGTCGCAATGCGGGTTCTGCACACCCGGCTTCGTGATGTCGCTGTTTGCCCTGCAAAAGAACAGCGACGGCGCCGACCTGCACCAGGCCCAGGAGGCCCTGGCCGGCAACCTGTGCCGCTGCACCGGCTACCGGCCGATCCTCGACGCCGCCGAGCAGAGCTGCCGCCAGCCTTGCCGCGACCAGTTCGATGCCCAGCAGGCGCATACCATCAGCCGCCTGAAGGCCATTGCCCCCACCCAGACCGGTGAACTGAACAGCGGCGACAAGCGCTGCCTGGTGCCACTGACCGTGGCGGATCTTGCCGAATTGTACAGCTCGCACCCAGAGGCGCGGCTGCTGGCCGGTGGTACCGACCTGGCCCTGGAAGTCACCCAGTTCCACAAGACCCTGCCGGTGATGATCTACGTGGGCCACGTCGCCGAACTCAAACGCATCGAGAAAACCGCCAGCCACCTGGAAATCGGCGCCGCAACCCCGCTCACCGACTGCTACGGCGCCCTGAACGACGAGTACCCCGACTTCGGCGCCCTGCTGCACCGCTTCGCCTCGCTGCAGATCCGCAACCAGGGCACCCTCGGTGGCAACATTGGCAATGCCTCACCGATTGGCGACTCGCCACCCCTGCTGATCGCCCTGGATGCGCAGGTGGTGCTGCGCCAGGGTGAGCGTCAACGGGTGATGCCGCTGGAGGACTACTTCATCGACTACCGCATCACTGCCCGCCAGGACAGCGAGTTCATCGAGAAGATCATCGTGCCACGCGCCAGCCGCGACTGGGCGTTCCGTGCCTACAAGGTATCCAAGCGCCTGGACGACGACATCTCCGCCGTGTGCGGCGCTTTCAACCTGAGCATCGAGGACGGGGTGGTCAGCGGTGTGCGCATCGCCTTCGGCGGCATGGCAGCGATACCCAAGCGCGCGCGCGCCTGCGAAGCCGCGCTGCGCGGCAAACCCTGGAACGCGGCGGCCATCGAGCGTGCCTGCCAGGCCCTGGCCGAAGACTTCACCCCGCTCAGCGACTTCCGCGCCAGCAAGGAATACCGCCTGCTGACTGCACAGAACCTGCTGCGCAAGTACTTCATCGAACAGCAATCGCCGCACATCGAAACCCGGGTGACCGCTTATGTCTAACCACCATGTAGCCAAGAGCCAGGCCGAGATGGCCGAACTGTTCAGCCAGCACCTGACCACCGGGGTTGGCCGCAGCGTCAAGCACGACAGCGCCGACAAACATGTCTCCGGCGAGGCGCTGTACATCGACGACCGCCTGGAATTCCCCAACCAGCTGCACGTCTATGCCCGCACCGCCGACCGTGCCCATGCGCGCATCCTGCGCATCGACACCGCGCCGTGCTATGCCTTCGAGGGCGTGCGCATCGCCATCACCCACGAAGACATCCCTGGCCTGAAAGACATCGGCCCGGTGGTGGCGGGTGACCCGCTGCTGGCTATCGACAAGGTCGAGTTCTTCGGCCAGCCGGTGCTGGCCGTGGCTGCACGTGACCTGGACACCGCACGCAAGGCGGCCATGGCCGCAATCGTCGAGTACGAGGACCTGGAGCCGGTGCTGGACGTGGTCGACGCGCTGCGCAAGCGGCACTTCGTGCTCGACAGCCACACCCACCAGCGCGGCGACTCCGCCAGCGCCTTGGCCAGCGCCCCGCACCGCCTCCAGGGCACCCTGCACATCGGTGGCCAGGAGCATTTCTACCTGGAAACGCAGATTTCCTCGGTGATGCCTACCGAAGATGGCGGCATGATCGTCTACTGCTCCACGCAGAACCCCACCGAAGTGCAGAAGCTGGTCGCCGAAGTACTCGACGTGCCGATGAACAAGGTGGTGCTGGACATGCGCCGCATGGGCGGCGGCTTTGGCGGCAAGGAAACCCAGGCCGCCAGCCCGGCCTGCCTGTGCGCGGTGGTGGCGCGCCTGACCGGCCAGCCGACCAAGATGCGCCTGCCGCGGGTCGAAGACATGACCATGACCGGCAAGCGCCACCCGTTCTACGTCGAGTACGACGTGGGCTTCGATGAGAATGGGCGCCTGCATGGCATCAATCTGGACCTGGCCGGCAACTGTGGCTATTCGCCCGACCTGTCTGGCTCGATCGTCGACCGCGCCATGTTCCACTCCGACAATGCCTACTACCTGGGCGATGCCACGGTGCATGGTCACCGCTGCAAGACCAACACCGCCTCCAACACGGCGTACCGCGGCTTTGGCGGCCCGCAGGGCATGGTTGCCATCGAACAGGTGATGGACCATATCGCCCGCCACCTGGGCCGTGACCCCCTGGCGGTGCGCAAGGCCAACTACTACGGCAAGACCGAACGCAACGTCACCCATTACTACCAGACCGTCGAGCACAATATGCTCGAAGAGATGACCGCCGAGCTGGAAGCCAGCAGCGACTACGCCGAGCGCCGCGAGTCGATCCGCCGCTTCAACGCCAACAGCCCGGTGCTGAAGAAAGGCCTGGCCCTGACCCCGGTCAAATTCGGCATTTCGTTCACCGCCACCTTCCTCAACCAGGCCGGTGCGCTGATCCACATCTACACCGATGGCAGCATCCACCTGAACCATGGCGGCACCGAAATGGGCCAGGGCCTGAACACCAAGGTGGCGCAGGTGGTGGCACAGATCTTCCAGGTGGATTTCAGCCGTATCCAGATCACCGCCACCAATACCGACAAAGTGCCCAACACCTCGCCCACGGCCGCCTCGAGCGGTGCCGACCTGAACGGCAAGGCGGCGCAGAACGCGGCCGAGATCCTCAAGAAGCGCCTGACCGAGTTTGCCGCACGGCACTACCAGGTGACCGAGGAAGACGTCGAGTTCCGCAACGGCCATGTGCGGGTGCGCGATCAGATCGTCAGTTTCGAGCAGCTGGTGCAGCAGGCCTACTTTGCCCAGGTGTCGCTGTCCAGCACGGGCTTCTATCGCACGCCGAAGATCTACTACGACCGCAGCCAGGCCCGTGGCCGGCCGTTCTACTACTTCGCCTTCGGCGCTGCCTGTGTGGAGGTGATCGTCGACACCCTGACGGGTGAATACAAGATGTTGCGCGCCGATATCCTGCACGATGTCGGTGACTCGCTGAACCCGGCCATCGACATTGGCCAGGTAGAGGGCGGTTTCATCCAGGGCATGGGCTGGCTGACCACCGAGGAACTGGTGTGGAACGCCAAGGGCAAGCTGATGACCAACGGCCCGGCCAGCTACAAGATTCCGGCAGTGGCTGACATGCCACTGGACCTGCGCGTGAAGCTGGTGGAAAACCGCAAGAACCCGGAAGACACCGTGTTCCACTCCAAGGCCGTGGGCGAGCCGCCGTTCATGCTCGGCATTGCCGCCTGGTGCGCGATCAAGGATGCCGTGGCGAGCCTTGCCGACTACCGCGTGCAGCCGAACATCGACGCGCCGGCAACGCCGGAGCGGGTGTTGTGGGGGTGTGAGCAGATGCGAAAGGCGGTGGCCCAGCAGCAACCGTCTGAACAGGAATTGGAAACCGTCACCCACTGACAACGCAAGGCCCTGTAGGAGCGGCCTTGTGTCGCGAAAGGGTCGCGAAGCGGCCCCAAGATCTTGGCTACTGCATAGATTGTCGGGGCTGCGGTGCAGCCCTTTCGCGACACGAGGCCGCTCCTACAAGGGGGCCGTGTCGATCTTTAGAGAGGTTGCATCATGCACCAATGGATCAACGCCCTCGCCGACCACCAGGCCCGTGGCGAAGCCTGCGTACTGGTGACCATCATCGAGGAACGCGGCTCGACCCCGCGCAATGCCGGCTCGAAGATGGTGGTCAGCGCCAGCGGCCTGTTCGACACCATCGGCGGTGGCCACCTGGAATACAAGGCCCTGCACATCGCCCGGCAAATGCTTGAAGCACAACGCACCACGCCGCACCTGGAACGCTTCAGCCTCGGCGCCAGCCTGGGCCAGTGCTGCGGCGGCGTCACCGTGCTGCTGTTCGAACCCATGGCTGCCGTGCAGGCGCACATCGCCGTGTTCGGCGCGGGCCATGTCGGCCGCGCTCTGGTACCCTTGCTCGCCGCCCTGCCCTGCCGGGTGCGCTGGGTCGACTCGCGTGAACAGGAATTCCCCGAATTCATCCCCAACGGGGTGACCAAGGTGGTCAGTGAAGAGCCGGTCGACGAAGTGGCACAGCTGCCACCAGGTTGCTACTGCATCGTCATGACCCACAACCATCAGCTCGACTTGGAACTGACCGCCGCCATTCTCAAGCGCAACGACTTCACCTGGTTCGGCCTGATTGGCTCGAAGACCAAACGGGTCAAGTTCGAGCACCGCCTGCGCGAGCGGGGCTACGACGACGCGCTGCTGGCGCGCATGCGCTGCCCGATGGGCCTGGCCGAGGTCAAGGGCAAGCTGCCCATCGAGATCGCGGTGTCCATTGCCGGCGAAATCATCGCCACCTACAACGCCTGCTTTGGCCAGCACGACGCTGCCGCCAATGCCGGCCCCATTGCCCAGTTGCTGCCGCCCTCCCGGCGCAGCCAAGCCCTTTGACGAGTGAGTTATGACCGTTACCCGCAAAGCCTACCGTGCCGCCATCCTGCACAGCATCGCTGACCCGGCCGAGGTGGGCCTGGAGGCATCCCATGAATACTACGAAGACGGCCTGCTGGTCGTCGACGATGGCCGCATCAGCGCCGTTGGCCACGCCAGCGAGCTACTGCCAACCCTGGCCGCCGACTTTCCGGTCGAGCACTACCAGGACGCACTGATCACCCCGGGTTTCATCGATACCCACATCCACTTCCCGCAAACCGGCATGATCGGTTCCTACGGCGAGCAGTTGCTGGACTGGCTGAACACCTACACCTTCCCGTGCGAAAAGCAGTTTGCCGACAAGGCCCACGCCGACCAGGTGGCGAAGATCTTCCTCAAGGAACTGCTGCGCAACGGCACCACCACCGCATTGGTATTCGGCAGCGTGCACCCGGAATCGGTGAATGCCCTGTTCGAAGAGGCCGAGCGCCTGGACCTGCGGCTGATCGCCGGCAAGGTGATGATGGACCGCAACGCCCCGGACTACCTGACCGACACTGCCGAGTCCGGTTATGCCGAAAGCAAGGCGCTGATCGAACGCTGGCACGGCAAGGGCCGCCTGCACTACGCCGTCACCCCGCGGTTCGCACCGACCAGCACGCCTGAACAGTTGACCCTGGCCGGCCAGTTGCTCAAGGAGCACCCGGGCGTGTACATGCACACGCACCTGTCGGAAAACCTCAAGGAAATCGACTGGGTCAAGTCGCTGTTCCCTGAGCAGAAGGGTTACCTGGACGTCTATGACCACTTCGAGCTGCTGGGCGAGCGCTCGGTATTCGCCCACGGCGTGCACCTGTGCGACGACGAGTGCCAGCGCTTGGCCGAAACTGGCTCGGCCGTGGCCTTCTGCCCCACCTCCAACCTGTTCCTCGGCAGCGGCCTGTTCAACCTGCCGCAAGCCGAGCGCTTCAAGGTCAATGTGGGCCTGGGCACCGACGTCGGCGCCGGGACCAGCTTCTCGCTGCTCAACACCCTGAACGAGGCGTACAAGGTGATGCAGCTGCAAGGCGCGCGCCTGCACCCGTTCAAGTCACTGTACCTGGCCACCCTCGGCGGCGCCCGTGCGCTGCGCCTGGACGACCGCATCGGCAGCCTGCGCCCCGGCAATGATGCCGACTTCGTAGTGCTGGACTACAAGGCCACGCCGCTACTGGACTACCGCATCCAGCAGTCCAACAGCATCGAAGAAACCCTGTTCGTGCTCACCACCCTGGGCGACGACCGTACCGTGCGTGAAACCTACGCTGCCGGGCGTTGCGTGCACCAACGCTAGCCGCCAAAGCCCTGGTAGGAGCGGCCTTGTGTCGCGATGGGCTGCAAAGCAGCCCCAGGGGTGAGCGTAAATGCACACCCCTGGGGCCAACCAGGCAAACGATCAGCCTTTGACGGAAACCTTGGGCTTTTTCAGCAAATGCGAGAACACCGCATGCAGGTCGTCCGAGGCGCTTTCCTCGTCCAGGTTGAGCTTGCTGTCGATGTGGTCCATGTGGTGCATCATCAGGCTCACCGCCTGCTGGGCGTCGCGCGCCTCGATGGCATCGATCAGTTGCATGTGTTCGTCATACGAGCAGTGCGAACGCGTGCCGCTTTCGTACTGGGCAATGATCAGCGAGGTCTGCGACACCAGGCTGCGCTGGAAGCTGACCAGCGGCGCATTGCCCGCTGCCTCGGCCAACTTGAGGTGAAACTCGCCGGACAGGCGGATACCGGCACCACGGTCGCCGCGCGAGAAGCTGTCACGCTCCTCACGCACCATCTGCCGCAGCTCGTTCAGTTGCTCGGCGGTAGCATGCTGCACGGCCAGTTCGGTAATGGCCCGTTCTACCATGCGCCGCGAGAAGAACACCTGGCGCGCCTCTTCAACGGTCGGGCTGGCCACCACGGCACCGCGGTTGGGCCGCAGCAAGACCACGCTCTCGTGAGCCAGCCGCGACAGGGCGCGGCGGATGATGGTGCGGCTGACGCCGAAGATTTCGCCCAGCGCTTCCTCGCTCAACTTGGTGCCCGGGGCCAGCCGCTGTTCAAGAATCGCCTCGAAAATATGCGCGTAGACGATGTCGTCCTGGGTACCGCTGCGGCCGGCCTTGCCGACCCGTGCAGGTTTCTTCAGAGGTTGCAGCTGTTCGTTCATGGGCTCTCGAGGCACGAAGAGAAAGTATGGCGCCATTGTACACAGGCTGAGGCGATTCCGCAGGGGGCGTTTTCGCTATATAGCCGTTGTACGACGCATTGCGCACACAAAACATAAAACATTATTTGCATTCTTTGTACACAAAAGCATAATCCATCGAGCAACTTCTTGACCCATAAGTCAACAAAACGGTCGGACGTCTGCCTCACCTCGCGGGGTCACCAAGTGCATGGCGCAGGAACTGGCCCCCACAACAACAAGAAAGACTTGAGGAGTACACGCTGTGGAAAGCCGCAAATCCGAAGCCCCTACGCTGGATCTTGCCCCGCCGCTCGAAACGAGTTGGCTGGAGCGGATTTTCAAACTCAAGCAACACGGCAGCACTGTCAGAACCGAACTGATCGCCGGGGTGACCACCTTCATCACCATGGCCTACATCATCTTCGTCAACCCCAACATCATGGCCGACGCCGGCATCGACCATGGCGCCGCCTTCGTCGCCACCTGCATCGCCGCGGCGCTGGGTTGCCTGCTGATGGGCCTGTACGCCAACTGGCCGGTGGGCCTGGCGCCGGGCATGGGGCTCAACGCCTTCTTCACCTACACCGTGGTCGGCACCATGGGTTACAACTGGGAAACCGCGCTGGGGGCCGTTTTCGTTTCGGGCGTGCTGTTCATGTTCCTGACCTTGTCGAAAGTGCGCGAATGGCTGCTCAACAGCATCCCGGTGAGCCTGCGCCATGCCATGGGGGCCGGCGTCGGATTGTTTCTCGGGCTGATCGGCCTGAAAACTGCCGGCATCATCGTCGACAGCCCCGCCACCCTGATCAAGCTGGGCTCGTTGCATGAGCCAGGGCCACTGCTGGCGGCGGTGTGCTTCCTGCTGATCGCCATCCTCAGCTACAAGCGCGTGTTCGGCGCGATCCTGATCAGCATCATCGGCGTGACCCTGGCCGGCTGGGGTCTGGGCCTGGTGAAATTTGGCGGGGTGATGTCGATGCCCCCGAGCCTGGCACCGACCTGGATGGCGATGGACGTGGCGGGCGTGTTCAACGTCAGCATGATCAGCGTGGTGCTGGCGTTCCTGTTCGTGCACATGTTCGATACGGCCGGCACGCTGATGGGTGTGGCCCAGCGGGCGAATCTGGTAGCACCGGACGGGCGTATCGAGAACCTGTCGCGGGCGTTGAAGGCCGACAGTGCATCGAGTGTGTTCGGTGCGGTGGTGGGTGTACCGCCGGTGACCAGCTATGTGGAAAGTGCTGCCGGGGTTGCGGCAGGTGGCCGCACCGGCCTGACGGCGGTGGTGGTCGGTTTGCTGTTCGTCGCGGCAATGTTCTTCGCCCCGCTGGCCGGGATGATTCCGGCTTACGCCACAGCAGGTGCGCTGATCTACGTGGCCATGCTGATGATGGGCAGCATGGCGCACATCCATTGGGACGAGGCTACCGACAGCATTCCGGCGATCGTCACGGTGATCATGATGCCGTTGACCTTCTCGGTCGCCGATGGCATCGCCCTGGGCTTCATCAGCTATGTGGCATTGAAGGCAGGTACCGGCAAGTACAAGGAAATCTCCGCCAGCCTGTGGGTGCTGTGCGCGATCTTCATTGCCAAGTTCGTGTTCCTCTGAACCTCCCCGTACCCACCAAGGGCGCCTCGGCGCCCTTTCTTCGTTGCTGCAGGCTGTGCCGGCCTTTGCGCGGATAAAGGTCGGCACAGCCAGTACAAAAACACCAGACGAAAAAAAGCCCGCCAGTGTGAGAGCGGGCCAAAGGACCTACGAAGATTCTTCTAGCGACCAACTAGCTTCCACGGTAGGTCGAATAGCTGTACGGCGAAATCAACAGCGGCACGTGGTAGTGCTCCTGCTGCTCGTCGATGCCAAAGCGCAGCACCACAACATCCAGGAACGCCTGGGCCGGCAGTTGCACACCGCGGGCGCGGTAGTAGTCGCCTGCGCTGAACTG
Organism: Pseudomonas sp. PARCl1; assembly: GCF_947311875.1. NCBI lineage: Bacteria > Pseudomonadati > Pseudomonadota > Gammaproteobacteria > Pseudomonadales > Pseudomonadaceae > Pseudomonas > Pseudomonas sp. PARCl1. The sequence goes on along the minus strand of NZ_CAMZMX010000016.1, from coordinate 23,308 downwards.
CAGCTGGTAGACGCCAGTGCGGTAGTCGTCGCCTTGCAACAGCGGCGCGTCGACGCGGCCATCGCTGTTGGTCAGGGCGGTGTTCACCAGCTCCAGTTGCTGGCCTTCGACACGGTACAGCTCGACCTTGATCGAGCTGCCCGGGCAGCCATGCGCGGCATCCAGTACGTGTGTGGTCAAACGTCCCATTGCGTGTCGCCTCTTGTTCAATCTGTGGGCAAGAAATACTCGCCAGCGCACCCAAACAAGGCCTGCGGCAGGCGCGAATGACGCTATTAAGACATTCCACGGCAAAATTGTACACAATTTTTTGAACCCAGCCGTCGCACCCCACCGCACCTTGCCCACAAACGACCCAGCAGTCGCGAATACAGGCGGGATAACGACGCCCACTTCATTAGCTGACCAATCAGGCAGGTTTCTTGCACTGTATTTCTTGTTGGCAGTGAAGCGACAAAAGGGCAGAAATGCGGAAAAACAGGCTTACAAAAGATTTCATAAGTTGTATACAATCAGCCCATCCGGTGGTGCGACATCCCGACGCGGGCCGCCCACCCCCCCGCACCAACGCACAAGAAGGAAGACTGCAGTGAGCGCTGACTATCCTCGCGACCTGATCGGTTACGGCAACAACCCTCCTCACCCGCAATGGCCGGGCAACGCTCGCATCGCGCTGTCTTTCGTGCTCAATTACGAGGAAGGTGGCGAACGCAACATCCTGCACGGCGACAAGGAGTCCGAAGCGTTCCTCTCCGAAATGGTTGCTGCCCAGCCGCTGCAAGGCCAGCGCAACATGAGCATGGAGTCGCTGTATGAATACGGCAGCCGTGCCGGTGTATGGCGCCTGCTCAAGCTGTTCAAGGACAGCGGCGTCCCGCTCACCATCTTTGCCGTGGCCATGGCCGCCCAGCGCCACCCCGACGTGATCCGCGCCATGGCCGAAGCTGGCCACGAGATCTGCAGCCACGGCTACCGCTGGATCGACTACCAGTACATGGATGAGGCCCAGGAGCGCGAGCACATGCTCGAAGCCATCCGCATCCTCACCGAAATCACCGGTGAACGCCCAGTGGGCTGGTACACCGGCCGCACCGGCCCGAACACCCGCCGCCTGGTGATGGAGGAAGGTGGCTTCCTCTACGACAGCGACACCTACGACGACGACCTGCCCTACTGGGAGCCGAACAACCCGACCGGCAAGCCGCACCTGGTGATCCCCTATACCCTGGACACCAACGACATGCGCTTCACCCAAGTGCAGGGTTTCAACTGTGGCGAGCAGTTCTTCCAGTACCTGAAAGACGCGTTCGACGTGCTTTATGCCGAAGGCGCCGAAGCGCCGAAGATGCTCTCCATCGGCCTGCACTGCCGCCTGGTCGGCCGCCCGGCGCGCCTGGCTGCGCTCAAGCGCTTCATCGACTACGCCAAGAGCCACGAGCAGGTCTGGTTCGCCCGTCGCGTGGACATCGCCCGCCACTGGCACACCACCCACCCGTACAAGAAAGAGAACGCCTGATGACCGCCTTCAAGACCCTCAAGCCCTCCGCCCTGGACCGCGACGCCTTCGTCGAGGTATTCGCCGACATCTACGAGCACTCGCCGTGGGTCGCCGAAAAAGCCTATGACGTGGGCCAACTGGGTGAACTGGACGAAGTCGAGGCGCTGCACCAGCGCATGAGCGATATCCTGCTCAGCGCCAGTCACACTGACCAGCTGGCACTGATCAATGCTCACCCGGACCTGGCCGGCAAGGCCGCCATCCAGGGCGAGCTCACCGCATCGAGCACCAACGAACAGGCCGGCGCCGGTATCCACCAGTGCACCGCCGAAGAGTTCGCCCGTTTCACCGAGCTGAACGATGCCTACAAGGCCAAGTTCCAGTTCCCGTTCATCATGGCGGTAAAAGGCAGCAACCGGCACCAGATACTCGCCGCGTTCGAAAAGCGCATCCACAACGACAGCGAGGCCGAATTCAAGGAAGCCTTGGCGCAGATCAACCTGATCGCCCTGTTCCGCCTGCTGCAGCTGTAAGCGGCAGCCGACCCCCATTCAGTACAACGAACATAAAAGAGAGACCCGCATGCGCACCCTGATGATCGAGCCCCTGACCAAAGAAGCCTTCGCTCCCTTCGGCGACGTGATCGAAACCGACGGCAGCGACCACTTCATGATCAACAACGGCTCGACCATGCGCTTTCACAAGCTCGCCACGGTCGAGACCGCCGAGCCTGAAGACAAGGCGATCATCAGCATCTTCCGCGCCGATGCGCTGGACATGCCGCTGACCGTACGCATGCTTGAACGCCATCCGCTGGGCAGCCAGGCTTTCATCCCGCTGCTCGGCAACCCCTTTCTGATCGTGGTCGCGCCCATTGGCGATGCACCTGTATCAGGCTTGGTCCGTGCCTTCCGCAGTAATGGCAGGCAGGGCGTTAATTACCATCGCGGCGTCTGGCACCACCCGGTGCTGACGATCGAAAAGCGGGATGACTTCCTGGTGGTTGATCGCAGCGGTTCTGGCAACAACTGCGATGAGCATTACTTCACCGAGGAACAGATGCTGATCCTCAATCCCCACCAATAAGAAAAGGTCGGTCATCGTTCTCGGTGATCGGCAGAGGTACATACTGTGGAAGCACACCTTCACGAATGGCTGAACCTGAGCATTCGCTGGGTTCACATGATCACCGGCGTAGCCTGGATCGGTGCATCGTTCTACTTCGTCTGGCTGGAGAACCACCTGAACCGAAGCAACCCGCGCGATGGGTTGTCGGGTGATCTCTGGGCGATTCACGGCGGTGGTATCTACCACCTGGAGAAATACAAGCTCGCCCCCCCGAAAATGCCCGAGAACCTGCACTGGTTCAAATGGGAAGCCTACTTCACCTGGATGTCCGGTATCGCCCTGCTGTGCGTGGTGTTCTACTGGAACCCGACGCTGTACCTGCTGGCCCCTGGCAGTACCCTCAGCGGTGCCGAAGGCGTAGCCATCGGTATCGGCTCGCTGGTCGCCGGCTGGTTCATCTACGACTTCCTGTGCGACTCGCCGCTGGGCAAGAAGCCGGCGTTGCTCGGTGCCGTGCTGTTCGTGCTGATCATCGCCGCCTGCTGGGGCTTCAGCCTGGTGTTCAGCGGCCGCGGTGCCTACCTGCACACCGGCGCGATCATCGGCACCATCATGGTCGGCAACGTGTTCCGCATCATCATGCCGGCCCAGCGCCAGCTGGTGGCCGCGATCGAGAACAACCAGACGCCCGACCCGGTACTGCCGGCCAAAGGCCTGTTGCGCTCGCGTCACAACAACTACTTCACCCTGCCGGTGCTGTTCATCATGATCAGCAACCACTTCCCGAGCACCTACGGTAGCCAGTACAACTGGCTGATCCTGGCCGGTATCGCGGTAGCTGCGGTGCTGATCCGCCACTACTTCAACACCCGCCACGACAGCAACAAGTACGCCTGGACCTTGCCTGTCGGTGCCCTGGCAATGATTTGCCTGGCCTACGTCACCGGCCCCAAACCGATGGCAGTGAGCCCTGAGCAGGCCGCCGCGAAGATCGAGTACCAGCCTCTGCCGGCTACTGCTGTGGGTGGCAAGACCGCTGCCGAGCAACGCGCCGAGGACGCCGCCAAGGCCGCCGCAGCGCCTGCCGAAGCCCCGGCCCAGGCTACGGCCCAGGCCGGTGCTGGCGACTTCGACAAGATCCACAATGTCATCCAGGAACGCTGCACCGTGTGCCATTCGGCCAAGCCGACCAGCCCACTGTTCAGCGCCGCACCTGCCGGCGTGATGTTCGACACCCCGCAGCAGATCCAGGCCCAGGCCGCGCGCATTCAGGCGCAGGCAGTGGCCAGCCAGATCATGCCGCTGGGCAACATCACCCAGATGACCACCGAGGAGCGCAAGCTGGTCGGTGACTGGATCGCCAAGGGCGCCCAGGTCAACTGATCGAGCCACAAGCGTCAAGCTGCAAGCCTCAAGCTGTACGTAGTAGGAAGCAAGCATCGAGTGCCAGGCTCCAGTGCGGATACCAAGCTTTTTCTTGAAGCTTGCCGCTTGGAGCTTGGCACTTGGATCCGAGAATAAAAACAAAACTCGAGGTGCTGCATGTCCGAGTCCCGCAAGGCGTACATACCCGTTGCGCCACCGCGCGAACCCTTGCCCCTGTTCCAACTGTTCCTGGTTGGCCTGCAACACGTTTTGCTGATGTACGGTGGCGCCATCGCTGTGCCGCTGATCATTGGCCAGGCCGCCGGGCTGTCCCGTGAAGAAGTCGCTTTCCTGATCAACGCCGACCTGCTGGTCGCTGGCGTCGCCACCATCATCCAGTCGTTCGGTATCGGCCCGGTGGGCATCCGCATGCCGGTGATGATGGGTGCCAGTTTCGCAGCCGTGGGCAGCATGGTGGCCATGGCCGGCATGCCCGGTGTAGGCCTGCAGGGGATCTTCGGCGCGACCATCGCCGCCGGCTTCTTCGGCATGCTGATCGCACCGTTCATGTCCAAGGTCGTGCGCTTCTTCCCACCGCTGGTCACCGGAACGGTGATCACCTCGATTGGCCTGTCGCTGTTCCCGGTAGCGGTCAACTGGGCCGGTGGCGGCCAGGATGCCAGTACGTTCGGCTCGCCGATCTACCTGCTGGTGGCCGGCCTGGTGCTGGCCGTGATCCTGCTGATCAACCGCTTCATGCGCGGCTTCTGGGTCAACGTGTCGGTGCTGGTTGGCATGGGCCTGGGCTACGTGCTGGCCGGCACCATCGGCATGGTCGATCTGTCAGGCCTGAGTGAAGCGCCGTGGTTGCAGGTGGTGACGCCCCTGCACTTCGGCACGCCGACCTTCAGCCTGGCACCGATCCTGTCCATGTGCCTGGTGGTGGTGATCATCTTCGTCGAGTCCACGGGCATGTTCCTTGCCCTGGGCAAGGTGACCGACCGCGAAGTCACCCCAGGCATGCTCCGCCGCGGCCTGCTGTGCGATGCCGGGGCGTCGTTCATCGCCGGCTTTTTCAACACCTTCACCCACTCGTCGTTCGCCCAGAACATCGGCCTGGTGCAGATGACCGGGGTCCGCTGCCGCTTTGTCACCATCGTGGCCGGCGCACTGCTGATTCTGCTCAGCCTGCTGCCCAAGGCAGCGTTCCTGATCGCCTCGATCCCGCCCGCGGTACTGGGTGGGGCGTCGATCGCCATGTTCGGCATGGTGACCGCTACCGGGATCAAGATCCTCCAGGAAGCCGACATCGGCGACCGCCGCAACCAGTTGCTGGTTGCGGTAAGCGTGGGCTTCGGCTTGATCCCCGTGGTGCGCCCGGAGTTCTTCGCGCAGATGCCGCAGTGGATGGAGCCCATCACCCACAGTGGCATCGCCATGGCCACGGTCAGCGCCCTGGTGCTGAACGTGCTGTTCAACATTCTGGGCGGTGCCGACCGCGCGGTGCACAACGACGCCTGTCACCAGCACTGAGGCAAAACCCCTTCGAGTGAACGGGAGCGGCCTGTAGCCGCTCCGGTCTCGAACCGTCGTAGACGCTATACCGTCGGCCCGCCGGAATGGGCCGCCCGGGGCACCTGCACGCCAAAAAAACCCAAAAAAAACAATAAGTCCGGGAAGCACAACATGAAACGCATCACCACGTCCCTCTTGCTGGGCAGCAGCTTGCTGGCCACCGTTCCTGCCCACGCGGGCGAATGGCTGCAATGGCACGGCGAAAGCCTGACCTACCTGTACGGCAAGGACTTCAAGGTCAACCCCAGCATCCAGCAGACGGTTACCTTCGAGCACGCCAACAAATGGAAGTACGGCGACACCTTCATGTTCGTCGACAAGATTTTCTACAACGGCAAAGCAGACGCCAGCAAGGGCGTGACCACCTACTACGGTGAGTTCAGCCCACGCCTGTCATTCGGCAAGATCTTCGACCGGAAACTGGCATTCGGCCCGGTCAAGGATGTGTTGCTGGCCATGACTTATGAACGTGGCGAAGGCGACAACGAGGCCTACCTGATCGGCCCCGGCTTCGACCTGGCCATCCCGGGCTTCAACTACTTCACCCTTAACTTCTATGTGCGCAACACCGAGGGCAGCCGCCCCGGGGACAATGTGTGGCAGATCACCCCGGCCTGGTCGTACACCCTGCCGGTGGGCAAGTCCGACATCCTGATAGATGGTTACATGGACTGGGTGACCGACAACGACCAGACCCGCCGTGGCACCTACCACGCCAACCTGCACTTCAACCCGCAGGTCAAATATGACCTGGGCAAGGCCCTGAACCTGGGGGCAAAGCAGCTTTATGTGGGCTTCGAGTACAGCTACTGGAAGGACAAGTACGGCATCGACAGCCGCGGCAGCCTGGACAGCAACCAGAGCGTGGCGAGCGCGCTGATCAAGGTACACTTCTAAGAAGTTGACCGAACGCACAAGTTTGATTCACAGCGCTCCAGGACGGAGCACTTGAGGCGCGGCGCGCAAGCCAGTAATCTGCGCGCCCCCTCGATCAGGGCAGAACGGATTCTGCCTGCGTTTACTGACCGCTCAGTCAATGAATACGGGCGGTTGGCGAACGTGTTGCCAGCCTGAAAGACCCTTTTCATCCGTTCAGAACGAAGTCGAGCAGGAAGGTTTTGCCAACCCGGAAAAGTTGGCCCAACCCTTGCCAAACAGCTGTGGCCTATCGAAAAAAGCTGACTCAAAAGACAAAAAGCGCCAACAACGAGCGCAGACAACAGATCAAACAAGGGAGCGACACTCGCAATGCGTACCATCAACAGCCTGATCCTTGCTGGCGGCCTGCTGGCCTGCGGCACCACCTTCGGCGGTGACTTGCTGCAATGGCAGAACAACAGCCTGACCTACCTGTGGGGCAAGAACTTCAAGGTCAACCCGCCAACCCAGCAAACCGTGACCTTCGAACATGCCGATGGCTGGAAGTACGGCGACAACTTCATCTTTGTCGACAAGATCTTCTACCAAGGCCAGAAGGACGAGGGCAACGGCCCGAACACCTACTATGGCGAGATCAGCCCACGCCTGTCGTTTGGCAAGATCTTCGACCAGAAGCTGGAGTTCGGCCCGGTCAAGGACGTGCTGCTGGCCATGACCTACGAGTTTGGCGAGGGTGATACCGAGTCGTACCTGATCGGCCCGGGCTTCGACCTGGCCATTCCTGGTTTCGACTACTTCCAGCTGAACTTCTACAACCGCACCACCGACGGCAGCCGTGCCGGCGACAATGTGTGGCAGATCACGCCGGTGTGGTCGTACACCATCCCGGTGGGGGATTCCGACGTACTGATCGACGGCTTCATGGACTGGGTGGTCGACAACGACCAGAACCGCCGTGGCACCTACCACGCCAACCTGCACTTCAACCCGCAGATCAAGTACGACCTGGGCAAGGCGCTGCACTTTGGCGAGAAGCAGTTGTACGTGGGTGTGGAGTATGACTACTGGAAGAACAAGTACGGCATCAAGGACAGCGATGCCTTCACCACCGACCAGAACACCATGAGCTTCCTGGTCAAGGTGCACTTCTGACCTGAGCCCTCGGGGCCGCGCTGCGGCCCATTCGCGGCCACGCCCGCTCCCACAGGGTCCGCGCTCGGCCCATGGCAGATACTGTACCTGTGGGAGCGGGCGTGCCCGCGAACCGGGGCAACGCCCCGGCCAGGCCGCTCAGTTGGCCGGCCGCACGCGGCGCCACAGCTTCTCGGCCACCGTCACTACCGCCAGCACCACGGCACCGGCGATCACCCCGGCCACGCCATTGAGCAACGCCACGGTAAGCCCACCACCGCGCCCCTCGCTGAACGCTTCGACCGCGTGATGCAGCGGCGCGATGCCATGCACCAGAATCCCGCCACCCACCAGGAACATCGCCGCCGTGCCAACCACCGACAGGCCTTTCATCATGTAGGGTGCCGCGCGCAATATGCCATTGCCTACCGCCTGAGCCACGCCCGACGCCCGCTTGGTCATCCACAGCCCAAGGTCGTCCAGTTTGACGATGCCGCCCACCACCCCGTAAACGCCCAGGGTCATTACCACTGCGATGCCCGACAGCACGATCACCTGCTGTGGCAGCGGCGAGTCGGCGACGATGCCCAGGGTAATGGCGATGATTTCCGCCGACAGGATGAAGTCGGTACGCACAGCCCCCTTGATCTTGGCTTTCTCATACGCCACCAGGTCGACATTGGCATCGGCCACAGCCTGTTTGCGCGCAGCCTTTTGCGCCTCGTCGTCTTCTTTGCTGTGCAAGAACTTGTGCGCCAGCTTCTCGAAGCCCTCGAAGCACAGATACGCGCCGCCCAGCATCAGCAAGGGCGTGACCGCCCAAGGGATGAAAGCGCTGATCAGCAGGGCCGCCGGTACCAGAATGGCCTTGTTCATCAACGAACCCTTGGCCACCGCCCACACCACCGGCAGTTCACGATCGGCCCGCACACCCGTCACCTGCTGGGCATTGAGCGCCAGGTCATCGCCCAGCACGCCTGCGGTTTTTTTTGCTGCCACTTTGGTCATCAGCGAAACATCGTCCAGCAACGTGGCGATATCGTCGATCAGTACCAGTAGACTGCTTCCTGCCATGTTTGCCTGCATCCGAATGAGTAAATGCCCAGAATTCTAGCCCAAAGCCGCTGCCTTGAGCGCCCGTCGGGCCCGGTGCTACCATGCCCGATCCCTCTTAGAGGTGGCCAGACACGAGGAAGATCCCTGACCATGAGCACCATTCGCGAGCGCAACAAGGAATTGATCCTGCGCGCAGCCAGCGAGGAATTCGCCGACAAGGGCTTCGCGGCCACCAAGACCAGCGATATTGCGGCCAAGGCCGGCTTGCCCAAGCCGAACGTGTATTACTATTTCAAGTCCAAGGACAACCTCTACCGCGAGGTGCTGGAAAGCATCATCGCGCCGATCATGCAGGCGTCCACGCCGTTCAATGCCGACGGTGACCCGAAAGAAGTGCTGAGCGCCTACATTCGCTCGAAAATCCGCATTTCCCGCGACTTGCCCCATGCTTCCAAGGTATTTGCCAGCGAGATCATGCACGGTGCCCCGCACCTGTCACCGAACCAGGTGGCGCAGTTGAACGAGCAGGCCCGGCACAACATCGAGTGCATCCAGCGCTGGATCGACAACGGGCAGATCGCCCATGTAGACGCGCACCACCTGATGTTCAGCATCTGGGCGGCCACCCAGACCTATGCCGATTTCGACTGGCAGATTTCTGCGGTGACCGGCAAGGCCAAGCTGGCCGACAGCGACTATGACGCAGCAGCCGAGACCATCATCCGCATGGTGCTCAAGGGCTGTGAGCCCGAGCTGGCCTGACAGGGCCAGTGGGGCTGCTTTGCAGCCCTTTCGCGACACAAGGCCGCTCCTACAGGGTTACGCGATTCCCCGTAGGAGCGGCCTTGTGTCGCGAAAGGGCCGCAACGCGGCCCCGGCTATCTTGAGCTTTACGCCGCTACTCCGGCATCCGCCAGCAACCCCACCTCCTCGATCGCACTGATCGCGCACTGTTCGTCGATATCCGACGTATCGCCGCTGATCCCGACAGCACCCAGTACCTTGCCGTCCTGATCACGAATCAGCACGCCCCCCGGCGCCGGCACTACCGGCCGTTCACCCATTCCGTTCAGCGCGGCAAAAAACGCCGGCCGCTGCTGCGCATCCAGCGCCAGCAAGCGCGAGCCCTTGCCCAGGGCTATCGCACCCCAGGCTTTGCCGGTGGCCACTTCCGGGCGGATCAGGCTGGCGCCATCTTCGCGCTGCAGCGCCAGCAGGTGGCCGCCAGCATCCAGCACCGCCACGGTCAGCGGCGCCGCATTGATCTTGCGGCCCGCCGCCAGCGCGGCATTTACCAGCCCAACGGCGACTTTCAGGTTCAAAGCGTTCATGAAAAGGTCCTCTTCTTGTTGTGAGAAGCCCTGAGGGCAGTTGAAAACCGATGAACAAATAGAACACAACGAAGATTATTTTTGTATACAATATTTTGAAATGATCGTATGCGATCACGCAAACTCCCGTTTTCATGGGCGCTCTGAGGAAAGCCAAGTGAACCGATGAAAACCCATTGACCTACAGCGCCAGGCGTGAATACACTCTATCGCAAAGCAAGTTGTATACAATTACAAAATCAATGAGGCACAAACCATGAGCAAAATGAGAGCAATCGATGCAGCCGTTCTGGTCATGCGCCGTGAAGGTGTAGATACCGCGTTCGGCATCCCGGGGGCTGCCATCAATCCGCTGTACTCGGCCCTGAAGAAAGTCGGTGGCATCGATCACGTCCTCGCTCGCCACGTCGAAGGTGCCTCGCACATGGCCGAGGGCTACACCCGCGCCAACCCGGGCAACATCGGTGTGTGCATCGGCACCTCCGGCCCTGCCGGCACCGACATGGTCACCGGCTTGTACAGTGCCTCGGCCGACTCCATTCCTATTCTCTGCATCACTGGCCAGGCCCCGCGTGCGCGCCTGCACAAGGAAGACTTCCAAGCTGTCGATATCACCAGCATCGTCAAGCCGGTGACCAAGTGGGCGACCACGGTGCTGGAGCCAGGCCAGGTGCCTTACGCCTTCCAGAAAGCCTTCTACGAAATGCGCACCGGCCGCCCAGGCCCGGTGCTGATCGACCTGCCGTTCGACGTGCAGATGGCCGAAATCGAATTCGACATCGACGCCTACGAGCCGCTGGCCATCAACAAGCCTGCCGCCACCCGCGTGCAGGCCGAAAAAGCCCTGGCCATGCTCAATGACGCCGAGCGCCCGCTGCTGGTCGCCGGCGGCGGCATCATCAACGCCGACGCCAGCGACAAGCTGGTGGCGTTCGCTGAACTGACCGGCGTACCGGTAATCCCGACCCTGATGGGCTGGGGCACCATCCCGGACGACCACGCGCAGATGGTCGGCATGGTCGGCCTGCAGACGTCGCACCGCTACGGCAACGCCACCCTGCTCAAGTCGGACCTGGTGTTCGGTATCGGTAACCGCTGGGCCAACCGCCACACCGGCTCCGTGGACGTCTACACCGAGGGCCGCAAATTCGTCCACGTGGACATCGAACCGACCCAGATCGGCCGCGTGTTCACCCCGGACCTGGGGATCGTTTCCGACGCTGGCAAGGCGCTGGACGTACTCCTGGAAGTCGCCCGCGAATGGCAAGCCGCTGGCAAGCTGAAATGCCGCAAGGCCTGGCTGGAAGACTGCCAGCAGCGCAAGGCCAGCCTGCAGCGCAAGACCCACTTCGACAATGTGCCGGTCAAGCCGCAGCGCGTGTACGAAGAAATGAACCAGGTGTTCGGCAAGGACACCTGCTACGTCAGCACCATTGGCCTGTCGCAGATTGCGGGCGCGCAGTTCCTGCACGTGTACAAGCCACGCCACTGGATCAACTGCGGCCAGGCCGGCCCGCTGGGCTGGACCATCCCTGCGGCACTGGGCGTGGTCAAGGCCGATCCGCAGCGCAAGGTCGTGGCGCTGTCGGGTGACTACGACTTCCAGTTCATGATCGAAGAGCTGGCGGTGGGCGCACAGTTCAACCTGCCGTACGTTCATGTGCTGGTGAACAACGCCTACCTGGGCCTGATCCGCCAGGCACAGCGTGGCTTCGACATGGATTACTGTGTACAACTGGCGTTCGAGAACATCAACTCGACCGACGCTGCCACCTACGGCGTTGACCACGTGGCCGTGGTCGAAGGCCTGGGCTGCAAGGCCCTGCGCGTGTTCGAACCGGCCGAGATCGCCCCTGCCCTGATCAAGGCGCAGAAGATGGCCGAAGAGTTCCGCGTACCGGTAGTGGTCGAGGTGATTCTCGAGCGCGTCACCAACATTTCCATGGGCACCGAGATCAACTCGGTCAACGAATTCGAAGACCTGGCGCTGGTCGGCAACGACGCGCCAACCGCCATCTCGATGCTGGACTGATCGCCTGACGCCCCCAGGCATGCCCTGGGGGCCTTCACCGCAAGGAGACACCTATGCCTCGCTTCGCTGCCAACCTGTCCATGCTGTTCACCGAACAGGACTTCCTGGCCCGCTTCAAGGCTGCCGCCGATGCTGGCTTCAGCGGCGTCGAATACCTCTTCCCGTACGACTACAGCGCGGCTGAAATCAAGCAGCAACTGGACGCCAACGGCCTGACCCAGGTGCTGTTCAACCTGCCAGCCGGTGACTGGGCCAAAGGCGAGCGCGGGATCACCTGCCACCCCGACCGCGTCGAAGAATTCCGCGCTGGGGTCGACAAGGCCATCGAATACGCCAAGGTGCTGGGCAATACCCAGGTCAACGCCCTGGCGGGTATTCGCCCACAAGGCCTGCAGTGTGCCGACGTACGCAAGACCTTCGTCGCCAACCTCAAGTATGCCGCCGACAAACTCCAGGCCGCCGGCATCCGCCTGGTCATGGAAATGATCAACACCCGCGATATCCCTGGTTTCTACCTCAATACCACCCAGCAGGCCCTGGAAATCCAGGCCGAGGTGGGCAGCGACAACCTGTTCCTGCAGTACGACATCTACCACATGCAGATCATGGAAGGTGACCTGGCCCGGACCATGGAAGCCAACCTGAAGTTGATCAACCACATCCAGTTGGCCGACAACCCCGGGCGCAACGAGCCAGGCACCGGGGAGATCAACTACCGCTTCCTGTTCGAACACCTGGACCGCATCGGCTACCAGGGCTGGGTGGGCGCGGAATACAAACCGCTGACCACCACCGAAGCAGGCCTGGGCTGGCTGAAGACCCATAACGCAATCTGAACGGCTGAACGCTAGCGCCCTGTGAAACACGAAACCCTGTGGGAGCGGGCCTGCCCGCGAACACCGGCATAGCCGGTGCCATCCACCGAGTCGCCTGTTTCGCGGGCATGCCCGCTCCCACAGCTTGAGACACCACAAATACAAAGAGGCATATTCTCATGGCTAAAATCGGTTTCATCGGCACCGGCATCATGGGCAAGCCCATGGCCCAGAACCTGCAAAAAGCAGGGCACAGCATTTTCGTTTCCACCCACCACGACGCCGCGCCAGCCGACCTGATCGCCGCCGGTGCAGTGGCCCTGGCCAACCCGAAAGAAGTGGCCCAGGAAGCCGAGTTCATCATCGTCATGGTGCCGGACACCCCACAAGTGGAAAGCGTGCTGTTCGGTGACAACGGCGTGGCCGAAGGCGTGGGCCCGAACAAGGTGGTGATCGACATGAGCTCGATCTCCCCTACCGCCACCAAAGCCTTCGCCGAAAAAATCAAGGCCACCGGCGCTGCCTACCTGGACGCCCCGGTGTCCGGTGGCGAAGTAGGTGCCAAGGCCGCCACCCTGAGCATCATGGTTGGCGGCTGCCCGAACGCCTTCGAGCGCGCCCTGCCACTGTTCCAGGCCATGGGCAAGAACATCACCCGCGTGGGTGGCAACGGTGACGGCCAGACCGCCAAGGTGGCCAACCAGATCATCGTCGCCCTGAATATCCAGGCTGTCAGCGAAGCGCTGCTGTTCGCCGCCAAGAACGGCGCCGACCCGGCCAAGGTGCGTGAAGCGCTGATGGGTGGCTTTGCCTCGTCGAAAATCCTCGAGGTGCATGCCGAGCGCATGATCAAGGGCACCTTCGACCCGGGCTTCCGCATCAACCTGCACCAGAAGGACCTGAACCTGGCCCTGCAAGGCGCCAAGGAGCTGGGCATCAACCTGCCCAACACCTCCAATGCCCAGCAAGTGTTCAACACCTGCCAAGCCCTGGGTGGCGGCAACTGGGACCACTCGGCGCTGATCAAGGGCCTGGAGCACATGGCCAACTTCTCGATCCGCGACGAGAAATAAGCTTCAAGCTGTGAGCCTCAAGTGGCAAGCGACAAGCGAGAAGCGAGAGCAGATCTGCTTTTGCTTGCAGCTCGCAGCTCGCAGCTGTGGAGACCGCCCCTGGTTCGGCCTGCACGGAGGCAGTTCCAGGGGCGTTTTTGATTGTGCAGAACAACAATAATTGGGAGCCTGCCATGTCGGTCGATCCGCAAAAAATTCTCCGCGACCTGTTCGACACAGCCATCGCCGCCGCCCACCCCCGTCAAGTTCTCGAACCCTACCTGCCCGCCGACCGTAGCGGCCGGGTCATCGTCATCGGCGCCGGCAAGGCCGCAGCCGCCATGGCCGAAGTGGTCGAGAAAAGCTGGCAGGGCGAAGTCTCCGGCCTGGTCGTCACCCGTTACGGCCACGGCGCCAACTGCCAGAAAATCGAGGTGGTCGAAGCCGCCCACCCGGTCCCGGATGCCGCCGGCCTGGCCGTGGCCAAGCGCGTGCTGGAACTGGTCAGCAACCTCAATGAAGAAGACCGCGTCATATTCCTGCTCTCCGGCGGTGGCTCTGCCCTGCTGGCCCTGCCCGCCGAGGGCCTGACCCTGGCCGACAAGCAGCAGATCAACAAGGCACTGCTGAAATCCGGCGCCACCATCGGCGAGATGAACTGCGTGCGCAAGCACCTCTCGGCGATCAAGGGCGGGCGCCTGGCCAAGGCCTGCTGGCCGGCCACGGTCTACACCTATGCCATCTCCGATGTACCCGGCGACCTCGCCACGGTAATCGCTTCCGGCCCCACCGTGGCCGACCCGAGCACCTCGGCCGATGCCCTGGCCATTCTCAAGCGCTACAACATCGAAGCGCCAAAAGCGGTGATCGACTGGCTCAACAACCCGGCCTCGGAAACCGTCAAGGCCGACGACCCGGCCCTGGCCCGCAGCCACTTCCAGCTGATTGCCAAGCCCCAGCAGTCGCTGGAAGCCGCCGCAGTCAAAGCGCGCCAGGCAGGCTTCAGCCCGCTGATCCTCGGCGACCTGGAAGGCGAATCGCGCGAAGTGGCCAAGGTGCATGCCGGCATCGCCCGGCAGATCGTGCTGCACGGCCAGCCGCTGAAGGCGCCCTGCGTGATCCTGTCCGGTGGCGAAACCACCGTGACCGTGCGCGGCAATGGCCGTGGCGGGCGCAATGCCGAGTTCCTGCTCAGCCTCACCGAAAGCCTGAAAGGGCTGCCGGGCGTGTACGCCTTGGCCGGTGACACCGACGGTATCGACGGTTCGGAAGAGAATGCCGGCGCGCTGATGACCCCAGGCAGCTACGCCAGCGCCGAAGCCCTGGGCCTGTCGGCCAGCGATGAGCTGGACAACAACAACGGCTATGGCTACTTCGCCGCGCTGGACGCACTGATCGTCACCGAGCCGACCCGCACCAACGTCAACGACTTCCGCGCCATCCTGATCCTCGAGACTGCCCAATCATGACGCCTGATAAAAAAGTGAAGATCCTCGCCACCCTCGGCCCGGCGATCGAAGGCATCGACGACATCCGCCAACTGGTCGAAGCGGGGGTGAACATCTTCCGCCTCAATTTCAGCCACGGCGAACACGCCGACCACGCCCTGCGCTACCAGTGGATCCGCGAAGTCGAGCAGCAGTTGAACTACCCCCTGGGTATTCTCATGGACCTGCAAGGGCCCAAGCTACGGGTAGGCCGCTTTGCCGAAGGCAAGGTCCAGCTGCAACGCGGCCAGGCCCTGCGCCTGGACCTGGACAACACCCCGGGCGATAACCGCCGGGTCAACCTGCCGCACCCCGAGATCATCGCCGCCCTGGAGCCAGGCATGGACCTGCTGCTGGACGACGGCAAGCTGCGCCTGCGGGTAACCGCCAAGCACAGCGACGCAATCGACACCGAAGTGCTGAACGGTGGCGAGCTGTCGGACCGCAAGGGTGTCAACGTACCGCAAGCGGTGCTCGACCTCTCGCCGCTCACCGAAAAAGACCGCCGCGACCTGGCCTTTGGCCTGGAGCTGGGCGTGGACTGGGTCGCCCTGTCGTTCGTGCAGCGCCCTGAGGACATCGTTGAAGCGCGCCAGCTGATTGGCGGCCGCGCCTACCTGATGGCCAAAATCGAAAAACCGTCGGCAGTCGAGCACCTGCAAGCCATCGCCGAACTGGCCGACGCCATCATGGTGGCCCGCGGGGACCTGGGCGTGGAAGTGCCGGCCGAAAGCGTGCCGCAGATCCAGAAGCGTATCATTGGCACCTGCCGCCAGCTGGGCAAGCCAGTGGTGGTGGCCACGCAGATGCTCGAATCGATGCGTTTCTCGCCGGCACCGACCCGTGCCGAAGTCACCGACGTGGCCAACGCCGTGGCCGAGGGTGCCGACGCGGTGATGCTGTCGGCCGAAACCGCCTCGGGGGATTACCCGCTGGAGGCTGTGCAGATGATGAGCAAGATCATCCGCCAGGTCGAGAACGGCCCGGACTACCAGGCGCAGCTCGACGTCGGCCGGCCCAAGGCCGAAGCCACCGTGTCGGACGCCATCAGCTGCGCGATCCGCCGTATCAGCGGCATCCTCCCGGTGGCGGTGCTGGTCAACTACAGCGAGTCGGGCGCCTCCACCCTGCGCGCTTCGCGTGAACGGCCACGGGCACCGATCCTCAACCTTACGCCCAACCTGAACACCGCGCGGCGCCTGAGCGTGGCCTGGGGTGTGCACTCGGTGGTCAATGACCGCCTGCGCCAGGTGGATGAGGTGGTCTCCACGGCCCTGGAAATTGCCCAGGCACAAGGCATGGCCAGCCGGGGCGACACACTGCTGATCACTGCCGGGGTGCCGTTCGGCAAACCTGGGTCGACCAACACGCTGCGGATCGAAACACTGATCTAAGCCACTGCATAGCCCCTGGGGGAGCGGGCGTGCCCGCGAATGCGTCAGTCCAGGCAACTTCGTTGACCCTGCTGGCCCTTTCGCGGGCAAGCCCGCTCCCACAGGGTCGGTGGTGAAGCAAAGAATCGCGGAAAACCGAGGCCCAAAGAGGCCCACCGCTCCCCATCCACCTCACTGACTGCCCCATGTACAGCAAACATTTCGCCAACCCGTGCCCCGACTGGGCCACGGCGTTACTCAACGGCTTCAGCCAGGTGCTGCTGCTGCGCAACCCCCTGTGCGGCCTGTGCTGCCTGCTGGCCATCCTGCTGACTGCGCCCGACCTGTTCGGCGGCGCCCTGCTCGGTGCCCTCGCCGGCCTGCTCACTGCCCAGCGCCGCGGCTACGACCGTGCCGACCGTCAGGCCGGGCTGTACTGCTACAACGGCGTACTCATCGGCATCCTGATCAGCGCCGTGCTGCCCTGGTCGGCCATCCTGCCGCCCTTGATCATTGCCGCTGGCGGCCTTTCGAGCATCATCACCCACCAATGGCGCAAGCGCGGCGGCAAGCTGCTGGTTGCCTATACCGCGCCGTTCGTGCTGTTGGGCTGGGGCACGCTGTTGCTCGCCGAACCCTCGATGACCGGCTTCGTCGAAGCCGAACCGCTGTACGCCCTGGCCCGCGGCATAGGGCAGATCTTCCTGCTCGACCAGCCGTTGGCCGGGTTGCTGATCATCGTCGGCATGTTCATCGCCCAACCCTATGCGGCGATGTGGGCGGTAATTGGCTCGGCCATCGGGGGCGGCATGGCGCTGCTCACAGACCAGGCGCAAGCAGCGTGGATGGGCCTGGCTGGCTTCAACGCCGCGCTGGCGGCGCTGGCCTTCAGCAGGCAAGGTGAAAAGCCATGGGTCACACTGCTGGCAATTGCCCTGGCGTTGCTGTTGCAATCACTGTTCAAGCTGTTGCCGCTGCCCGGCCTCACCGCACCCTTCGTCGCCGCCTGCTGGCTGATGCACCTGGGCTGCCAGCTGGCCCAGCCCAAGCAGCGCGACGCCAGCCGCTTGCACAGCTGAAACACAGCCCCTAGGCTCAGCCCATCGCACTACGGAATGAGCCAATGAACAACCCTGCAAGCCTGCGCGAGCGGCTTTACATCATGGTCTTCCAGACCGACACCGTCGCTGGCAGGCGCTTCGACAAAATCCTCCTGCTGATAATCCTGGCCAGCCTGGTCACGGTGATCCTCGACAGCATCGACGAAGTCCACCAGGGCTACGCCGGCCTGCTGGCCGGTATCGAATGGGGCTTTACCGCGATCTTCCTGGCCGAGTACCTCACCCGCCTGTACTGCTCGCCCAAGCCGCTGCGCTACGCCTTCAGTTTCTATGGGCTGGTCGATTTACTGGCGATCGTCCCGGGGATCATCGCGCTTTATTACAGCGACGCCCAATACCTGTTGATCGTCCGCGTCATCCGCATGCTGCGGATCTTCCGCGTACTCAAGCTCAGCCCGTACCTCAAGCAGGCCCATTACCTGATCGACGCGCTGCGCGGTAGCAAGCAGAAGATCATCGTGTTCCTGGTCACGGTATCGACCCTGGTCACGGTGTTCGGCACGCTGATGTATGTGATCGAAGGGCCGGAGCACGGTTTCACCAGCATTCCCAAGGGCATCTACTGGGCGATCGTCACCCTGACCACCGTGGGCTTTGGCGACATCGTGCCGAAGACGCCCTTGGGGCAGGTAATCTCGTCGATGGTGATGATCATCGGTTATTCGATCATTGCCGTGCCGACCGGGATCTTTACCGCCGAACTGGCGAATGCAATGCGTGGGGAGCAGTTGCAGCATGATTGCCCGACTTGCAGCAAGAAGACACATGAGCATGGGGCGGCGTTTTGCTCTCGCTGTGGGAATGGGTTGTTTCCCAAGCTTTGATGTTGCCTGTACTGGCCCTTTCGCGGGCGCGCCCGCTCCCACAGGATCACCACAGGCCTTGACTGTGTGGGGTCCACCCTGTGGGAGCGGGCATGCCCGCGAAAGGGCCAGAGCAGGCAACGGCATAACCAAAGCATTTTTTGTTCTTTAACCCGCACAAATCCACCCGCTATAGTCGCTGGCAATCTGCCTCGATCACCGCCAAGTACAAGGAAGCAACGTGAAAAGACTCTTCACCGCCTCGCTGCTCGCCGCAGGCCTGGCCTTGGGCAACATCGCCCAGGCCGCCCCTACCCTGCTCAACGTCTCCTACGACGTGATGCGCGACTTCTACAAGGACTACAACCCAGCCTTCCAGAAACACTGGCAGGCCGAGCACAACGAGAAGGTCAACGTGCAAATGTCCTTCGGCGGCTCCAGCAAGCAGGCGCGTGCGGTGATCGATGGCCTGCCGGCCGACGTCATCACCATGAACATGGCCACCGACATCAACGCCCTGGTCGACAATGGCAAGCTGGTGCCGGACAACTGGGTCACCCGGCTGCCGAACAACAGCGCGCCGTTCACCTCGGCCACCGTCTTCATCGTGCGCAAGGGCAACCCTAAAGCCCTGAAAGACTGGCCCGACCTGCTCAAGGACGGCGTGCAGGTGATCGTGCCCAACCCGAAAACCTCGGGCAATGGCCGCTACACGTACCTGTCGGCCTGGGGCTACGTGCTCAAGCAGGGCGGTGACGAAGCCAAGGCCAAGGACTTCGTTGGCAAGCTGTTCAAACAGGCCCCGGTGCTGGACACCGGCGGCCGGGCCGCGACCACCACGTTCATGACCAACCAGATCGGCGACGTGCTGGTGACCTTCGAAAACGAAGCCGAAATGATCGCCCGCGAGTTTGGCCGCGACCAGTTCGAGGTGGTCTACCCGAGCGTGTCGGCCGAGGCCGAGCCACCGGTGAGTGTGGTCGACAAGGTGGTGGCCAGGAAAGGCACCCAGGCCGTGGCCGAGGAATACCTCAAGTACCTGTGGTCGCCAGAGGCCCAGGAGATTGCCGCCAACAACTACCTGCGCCCACGCGATGCAACCGTGCTGGCCAAGTACACCGACCGCTTCCCGAAAGTCGACTTCCTGTCGGTGGAAAAGACCTTTGGTGACTGGCGCACCGTGCAGAAGACCCACTTCAACGACGGTGGCGTGTTCGACCAGATCTATACCGACAAGCAGTAATCGATTCACGCGGGCCTGGCCTATTCGCAGCGTCAACCGCGAACAGGCCAGGCCGGACAACACACCCAAATCGAACTTTCCCACCCCTGCAGCCTCCGTTCCTTGAGTAACCCTGCCCCGCTCACCCCGGCCCAAGGAGTACTCCAGTGCTGCGTTTCCTCTCGACCCTGCTGCTCGGCTGCCTGTTGAGCACTCACCTGCTGGCTGCCGACCCCGCCCCCAGCGAGGACCAACCCGCCGAACCCGAGCCGGTCTTGCAAGGCGGCCTGCTGGGCGCCCTGGCCGATGGCCTGGACAGCGCTGCCCGGCAGATGGACCTCGACGCCCACCTGGTTGACGCCTGGCGCCTGCGCACCGACCGCGCCGCCCAGGAAGTGGAGCGCCTGGTCGACCGCCATTCGGCCAGTGACTCACTGCACCTGGCGGGCAACTTCCTGCTCCTGACCCTCACCTGGGGGGCCGCGTTCGGCCTGCTTGGCGGTGGTGGGCGCTGGGTCGCCAAACGGGTGTCGCGCCGCCCTTGGCTGCGCGAGCACAAACGCGTCAGTAGCCTGCTGGGGTACCTGTTGCCCTACACCTTGCCAGCCCTGGCCAGCCTGCCCGTGACGCTCTATGTGAGCCGCTTCCTCGACCCCTCCGTGGCACGCGCGCTTGGCCTGAGCCTGGCCTATGCGACCAGCAGCGGGCTGTTCTCGACGTCGATCATCCTCTGCCTGATCACCCTGTTCGACGCTGGCCATAAACGCCCTGCCGTGGCGGTGATCAAGCGCCTGGCACCACGGCCGCTGTTCCTCATCGGCTTCCTTGCCGCCTGGAGCGACGCCCTGACCAGCCCGCAGATCGCCCGCCAGCTTGGCGGCAACATCACCGCCAGCGTCGCGGTGGTCACCGGCCTGACTGCCACCTTCATCTTCGCCAGCCTGGTGATCCGCCTGCGGCGCCCGGTCGCCCACTTGATCCGCAACCGCGCGTACAAGGACCGGGTACAACACCGCGCCGTGCAGGAAACCCTGCGCATTTTCTCGACACTGTGGTACCTGCCAATCCTGCTGATGATCCTGGTCTCGGCAGTCAACCTGGTAGGTGCCGGTGCCGAAAGCCAGAAAGCCCTGCAGAATGCGCTGCTGACCACCGTGCTATTGGTCTCGACGCTGTTCCTCAGCACCTTGCTGCAACACTTGCTGGCCCCCCGCGAAAGCGACCCGGCGCAGCGGGTGCGGCCCTACAAGGAACTGCTGCGCAGCCTCGCCCACGCCCTGCTGCGCATTGCCATGGCAGTGGCCTTCATCGAGCTGCTGGGGCGCATCTGGGGGTTCTCGGTGATCGACTTCGCCCTCAGCAACCGCCTGGGCCAGGCGATCAGCAACTCGCTGTCGAGCATCGGCCTGATCCTGTTGGTCACCTGGCTGCTGTGGGTGGTGCTCGATACGGCGATCCAGGAAGCGCTCAAGCCAGCTGCCGGGCGCCGCAATGCCCGCCAGCCAAGCACGCGGGTGCGGACCATTCTGCCGATGCTGCGCAACGCCATCAAAGTGATCCTGATCGTGATCTGCACCATCACCACCATGGCCAACCTGGGTATCAACGTAGCGCCGCTGCTGGCCGGTGCCGGGGTGATCGGCCTGGCCATCGGCTTCGGCTCGCAGCAACTGGTCCAGGATGTGATTACCGGGTTGTTCATCCTGATCGAAGACACCATTTCCATCGGCGACTGGGTAGTGCTGGACTCCGGCCATGCCGGAACCGTAGAAAGCCTGACCATCCGCACCCTGCGCCTGCGCGATGGCAAGGGCTTCGTGCATTCGGTGCCGTTCGGCCAGATCAAGGCGGTGACCAACCAGTCACGGCAGTTCGCCTATGCGTTCTTTTCGGTGCAGTTCACCTATGACAGTGATGTGGACGCGTCCCTGGCGCTGATTCATGAGGTAGGCCAGTCGATCAGCGAAGACCCTCTGCTGCGCATCAACTTGCAGGGGCCGCTGCAGGTCTTCGGTGTGGACCGCATGGACTTGAACGGGTTTGTCCTGACGGCGCAGTTCCGGACCATTTCCGGTGGGCAGTATGCGGTGAGCCGGGCGTTCAACGAGCGGCTGAAGAAGCGGGTGGACCAGACTGAGAATGTGAGTTTTGCCCAGGTGTATCCGCTGCCGGTGCAGGCTCTGGGGGCTTGATGTTGCCACTACCGGCCTCTTCGCGGGCTTGCCCGCTCCCACAGGATCACCACACGTCCTAATGTTGTGGAGTACCTGTGGGAGCGGGCAAGCCCGCGAATGGGCCGCCACGAGCAACATCACACCTGGCGGAATACCAGAGCCTTGAGCCCGCCCGCCGGGTCCACATCCGGAAACTCCGGCGGGTTCTCCAGCCGCTCGACAAACCCCAGCGAGGGCGCCTGCTCGGCCATCCCCTCGATCAAAAACTCCGGCCCGATCCCCGGGTCGTTCACGCACGCCAGCACCGTCCCACCCGCGCTCAACAACTCCGGCAAACGTCGCAGGATCTTCGCGTAATCCTGGGTCAGCACGAAGCTGCCGCGCTGGAAAGTCGGCGGGTCGATGATGATCAGGTCATAAGGGCCGTACTTGCGTACCTTGCCCCAGGACTTGAACAGCTCATGCCCCAGGTAGGCCACCCGCGAGGCGTCGTGACCATTGAGGCGGTGATTGTCCCGGCCGCGCGCCAGGGCCGACTTGGCCATGTCCAGGTTCACCACCTGCTCGGCCCCACCGGCCACCGCTGCCACCGAAAAGCCGCAGGTGTAGGCGAACAGGTTCAGTACCCGCTTGCCCGCCGCCTGCTCACGCACCCAGCGGCGGCCATAGCGCATATCGAGGAACAGGCCGTTGTTCTGCCGCACGCCCAGGTCCAGCAGGTAGGTCAGGCCGTCCTCGACCACTTCGCGTTGCTGGCAGGGTTCGCCCAGCAACCACTGGCCCGGGCTGTCAGGCAGGTAGCGGTGCTGGATGATGATGGCCTGGCCGGTCCACTGTGGGCCCTCGGCCAAGTTGCGCAACATCGTCTCCAGCTCGGCCAGCTGGCCTTCGGGCGGTTCGCGGAACAGGGCGACCGACAGCACCCCCTGCAGCCAATCGACCGTGATCTGCTCCAGGCCTGCCCAGCAGCGGCCGCGGCCGTGGAACAGGCGGCGGGTTTCCTGCGGGGCAGGGTCGAGGGCGGCGAGCAGGTGTTGCTCGAGGGTGGCGATTGGGGATGTCATGACAGGTCGCAGGCTGGCAAAAGCGGCATTCTACCCGCTGAGGCCGCTTCGCAGGCAAACCAGCTAGCGCACAAATTTCAAGCCCTGTGCAGTACCTGTGGGAGATTCTATGGTTTCTGGCAAGGGTAGCCGGAGCATCTTCAGCGCCTGTGAGATCGAGCGCCGCCCGCGCGGCGCAATCGCGAGCTGCGCTCGCTCCTACGTTTGTTTCGGGCCAGTAACGCCTGTGACAGGCGCGCGCGGCCGCCTTGTTTGTACGGCG